>CADEDX010000344.1:0-6184 GCA_902826195.1 uncultured Bradyrhizobium sp.
GGGGTGCCGGGGCGCGGGCTGTACTTGAAGGAATAGGCCTGGGCGAAGCCGATGTCGCGCGCCAGCGCCATCGTGTCGTCGAAGTCGCGCTCGGTCTCGCCGGGGTGGCCGACGATGAAGTCCGACGACAGCGCGAGGTCCGGCCGCGCGGCGCGCAGCGCATCGACCAGCCGCCGGTAGTCGGCCGCGGTGTATTGCCGGTTCATCGACGCCAGGATGCGGTCGGAGCCCGACTGCACCGGCAGGTGCAGATAGGGCATCAGCGTGTCCACCGTCCCGTGCGCGGCGATCAGGTCGTCGTCCATGTCGCGCGGGTGCGAGGTGGTGTAGCGGATGCGCGCCAGCCCGTCGATTTCGGCCAGCGCGCGGATGAGGCGGCCGAGGCCCCATTCCGCCTTGCCGTGGGCGCCGTGATAGGCGTTGACGTTCTGGCCGAGCAGCGTGATCTCGCGCGCGCCGGCGGCGACCAGGCGGCGCGCTTCGGCCAGCACGTCGGCGACGGGCCGCGAAAACTCCGCGCCGCGGGTGTAGGGCACGACGCAGAAGGTGCAGAACTTGTCGCAGCCTTCCTGCACGGTGAGGAAGGCGGTCACGCCGGACGGACGGCGGGCCGGCAGGGCGTCGAACTTGGCCTGCGGCTCGAAATCGCAGGCGAGGCTCTCGCCGCGGGCCCGGTGGGTGCGGGCGATCAGCTCGGGCAACTGGTGATAGGCCTGCGGACCGACGACCAGGTCGACGGCGGGCTGGCGGCGCATGATCTCCTCGCCCTCGGCCTGGGCGACGCAGCCGGCGACGGCGACGGTCATCACCTCGCCGGCTTCGGCGCGGGCAAGCTTCATCAGGCGGATCTGGCCGAGCTCGGAGTAGACCTTCTCAGAGGCCTTCTCGCGGATATGGCAGGTGTTGAGGATCACGAGGTCCGCATCCTCGGCGCTGGCTGTCTCGACAAAGCCCTCGCCAGCCAGCGTGTCCACCATGCGCTGAGCATCGTAGACGTTCATCTGGCAACCATAGGACTTGATATGCAGCTTGCGCGGCGGCTTCATGGAACCTGATGTGCTGGTGGAATGGCGCCCTGGCGGCGGCTGGGGCTCAAATATAGCCTAAATGGCCAAAAAGCCAGTGTTCGGGGCCATCAATTCGGTTCGATCCCGGCGGGGCCAGCCCACGCGGTGCCGAATTAACCGGCCTCTCGGCCGAGGCGCGCAATCAACTCGGGCAGCTGCCGCATGTCGTCGAAGGTCGCCGTCGCGCCGGCATCCCGCAGCTTCTCGCCATAACCTTTCCGGCAATGGCTGCCGCCGTGGTAACCGAGCACGGGCATGCCGGCGGCGATGGCGCCCGCGATGCCGGCGACGCTGTCCTCGATGACCAGGCAATTCTCGGGCGCGGTCTGCATCCGTTCGGCGGCGAACAGAAACAGATCCGGCGCCGGCTTGCCGTGGCGCACCTGCACGGCGGAAAAAATATGCGGCGCGAACCGGTCGTACAAGCCAGTGCGATTGAGACTGGCGCTGATTTTCTCCGGCGGTCCGCTCGATGCAACGCAGACGGGTTGGGCAATCCGGGCCAGTGCTTCGCCAATATGAGGCGTGGCTTCCAGCGAATCCGCAAACATGCGGAAAATCTCGGCATATGTCTCGGAAGCGAAGTCGTCGGGCAGGCTGCGGCCGAGTTCGGCTTGAACCTCGTTCGTTGCCTGGCGCATCGAGCGGCCGAGAAACCGCTCGAGCACCTGCTCCGCCGTGATCGGATAGCCATGACGCGTCAACGTCTCTGCATGGGCGCGGCAGGAGATGACCTCGCTGTCAACCAGCACGCCGTCGCAATCGAAGATGATGAGATCGAAATTCAAAAACGGCGACTTAACGAGAACTAGGCTTTGTCTTCGTCGAGCGGGACGCAATACAGTTCCAGCCGGTGATCGACCAGCTTGTAGCCCAGCTTGCGGGCGATCTCGGCTTGCAGCTTCTCGATCTCTTCCGAGGTAAACTCGATCACCTTGCCGTCGCGCAGATTGATCAGGTGGTCGTGGTGGCTGTCGGGCATCTGCTCGTAGCGCGCCCGGCCTTCCCGAAAATCGTGCCGCTCGATGATCCCGGCATCCTCGAACAGCTTGACGGTGCGGTACACCGTAGAGATCGAGATCTTGTCGTCGACCGCGACGCAGCGCCGGTATAGTTCCTCGACGTCGGGGTGATCGACCGAATCGGCCAGCACGCGCGCGATCACCCGGCGCTGCTCGGTCATGCGCATGCCGGTCGCAGCACAACGCGCCTCGATACCGGTGTTCTTGTGCGCAGGCGGGGATTTCAGTGCGGGCATGATCTCGGGGGCTCCGGACGCGATCGGGGTCTTTTGCCATCGCCCGCATATTACGACAAGTCGCGCCGCATCAGAAGCGCATTCAATTGCTCGCCACCAGGTTGCTGATAATAGCGTTCCCGGCGGCCGATGACCTCAAATCCGGCCCATTCATACAGGCGCCGCGCCGGCTGATTGTTTTCTTCGACTTCGAGGAATATCTTGCGCACGCCGCGGCCCGCGAGATGTCCGAGATGGGTCAGCAGCAGGTCGCGCGACAGGCCGCGGCCGCGTTGGCTCGTATCGATCGCGATCGACAACAATTCCGCCTCGTCGGCCGCCATGCGCGACACCGCAAAGCCGATGGTCCTTCGTCCCTGCCGGAGGCGGTGAACGAGCGTATTGCGCTCGGTCAGCATCACCTCGAATTCGCCTTCGCCCCAGCCGCGGTGAAACGATGCGCCATGTAGTTGCGCCAGCCGCGCCGCGTCGCGCTGACTTGCCGGCTCGATCACGGCGGCGCCGCCGCGCCACCAATCGGACAGCCAGTTCATTGCGACGCCGGCGGCTGCGCTGCACCGGCCAGCGGATCCTTCGGCGGCTTGGCGTCGGGCGCGCGCAGATAATAGGGCCGCGCCGGCGAACTCTCGGGGCTAATCGCGGCGCCGAGCCACGCCACCCAGGCGATATCGGGCGCCGCGCGCTGATCGACCGAGATCGGCGGCACTGCATCGGCCGGCCAACGGTCGGCCAGAATCCGCGCCGCATTGCCGACCAGATGAAGCGGCCCGAATCGCGCGGCGCCGAGCGCTTCCGAGACCGGGGCGACCTGCGGCTTGATCAACGAGCTGCCGTCGCCGCCGACCGTCTGGAAATAAACCTGATCATGCCGCGCATCGATCGCGGCGACGACGGGGTGCGGTTCGTTGCTCTCGCTGATGATGGGCGCGGCAAAGGCCGTCAGCGTCGTGACGCCGACGACCGGCTTGCCGGCGGCAAGCGCGATGCCGCGTGCGGCGGAAAGGCCGACGCGCAATCCGGTGAAACTGCCGGGGCCGGTGGTCGCGGCGATGCGGTCGAGCGCAGTGAAGGCAACGCCGGATGATTTCATCACGCGCGCGATCAGCGGCATCAGCGCTTCGGCATGGCCGCGCTTCATCGCCTGCGATTCCTGCGCGACGATGCCTGCGTTGGTGTCGAGCACGGCCGCGGCGCAGACATCGAGCGCGGTATCGATGGCGAGAATGAGCATGCCCCAACGTAAAGGTTTTTTGGTTCCAGTTGAATGCGTTGCTGCGTCATTCCCGCGTTTGCATCCATGGCGAAGCAGTCGCGCTGGCGCTCTACCTTGGGTCACCGCTACCTGCAGGAATCTGCGGCAAAAAAGCTCGCGCCCCATTTTTGATGCATGTGCATTGTCATGCAACCACACGATGCCAAGTTATTGATATTACTACATATTAAAGTTTTCTTTACCGTGTGGTGAGAGCGTGCTTCCCGAGGAAATACGGATCAAGGGGGATCCGGACGGGGCGGTTTTGGGAAATTTCAAGCCGCGCCCTTGCCCGCATTGAAGAGGGAAATTTTTATGCCTTTGTGGAAAAGCAATTCGTCCGCCCGCGATGCATTGGCGCAGGCCGCCGCGATCAGCCGCTCGCAGGCGGTGATCGAGTTCAAGATGGACGGCACGATCGTCACCGCCAACCGGAATTTCCTCGACGCCATGGGTTACGGTCTCGACGAAATCAAGGGCCAGCATCATCAGATGTTCGCGCCGCCGGAGCTGCGCGGCAGCGAGGCTTACAAGGCATTCTGGGCGAGTCTAAACCGCGGAGAATTCCAGGCCGGCGAATACAAGCGCATCGGCAAGGGTGGCCGAGAAGTCTGGCTCCAGGCGTCCTACAATCCGATCATGGACGATTCCGGCAAGCCCGTGAAGGTCATCAAGTTCGCCACCGACATCACCGCCGGGAAAATCCGCAATATGGAGGATGCCGGAAAGATTTCCGCGATCGGCCGCGCGCAGGCGGTGATCGAGTTCAATCTCGACGGCACCATCATCACCGCCAACGAGAACTTCCTCGCCGCGGTGGGCTACAGACTGGAGGAAATCCAGGGCAAGCATCACCAGATGTTCGCGGCGCCGGCGGAGCGCGAAAGCGCCGCCTATCGGGAGTTCTGGGCCAGGCTCGGCCGTGGCGAACTGCTTTCGGGCGAGTACAAGCGTTTCGGCAAGGGCGGCAAGGAAGTGTGGATCCTCGCGTCCTACAATCCGATCCTCGACGACACCGGCAAGCCGTTCAAGGTGGTGAAATTCGCCTCCGACGTCACCGCCGACAAGCTGAAGACGGCGAATTACGCCGGGCAGATCGAGGCGATCGGCAAGTCGCAGGCGGTGATCGAGTTCTCGATGGACGGCCAAGTGCTGACGGCGAACGCGAATTTCCTCGGCGCGCTCGGCTATTCGCTCGCCGAGATCCAGGGCAAGCATCACGGCATGTTCGTGCCGGCCGACCAGCGCGGCGGCGAAGCCTATCGCGCGTTCTGGGCCGGCCTGAACCGCGGCGAGTTTCAGTCGGGAGAGTACGAGCGCTTAGGCAAGGGCGGCAAGCAGGTCTGGATCCAGGCCTCCTACAATCCGATCCGCGACCTCAACGGCAAGCCGTTCAAGGTGGTGAAATACGCCTCCGACACCACGGCGCAGGTGCTGGCGCGGATGCGCAGCGAAAAGGTGCGGGGCATGATGGAGTCGGTCGCGGCCGGCGCCGAGGAACTGAACGCCTCGGTCCGCGAAATCTCGGCAGCGATGTTGAAGTCGCGTGACACGGCGATGACGGCGGTCGACCGGGTCGAGGCCGCCGATCAGCAGGCGCAGCGTCTTTCGGAAGCGGCGGAGTCGATGAGCAGCATCGTACAATTGATCGGCGACATCACCGGCCAGATCAACTTGCTGGCGCTCAACGCCACCATCGAATCCGCGCGCGCCGGTGAGGCGGGCCGCGGCTTTGCCGTGGTGGCCTCCGAGGTCAAGAACCTAGCCAACCAGGCCAAGCAGGCGACCGACAAGATCGAGCAGGAAATCGGTAATCTCAACGGCATTTCCGGCGACGTCGTCGGCGCCTTGGTATCGATCAAAAAGGCGATCCAGGAAGTCAGCGAATACGTCACGTCGACGGCGGCCGCGGTCGAGGAGCAGAGCACCGTCACCAGCGAGATGTCCAACGGGATGCAGCGGGCCGCGGCGGAAGCGGCCAACATCGGACTGGCGGCGTAGTCAAGAAGCGAATGGCGAGTGGCGAATAGCGAGTAGTTCTATTCGCCATTCGCTACTCCCTATTCGCCTATCACATCGGCCGGACTTCGACCACGTCGGGCACGAAGTGCTTCAGCAGGTTCTGGATGCCGTGCTGCAATGTCGCCGTCGATGACGGGCAGCCGGCGCAGGCGCCCTTCATGTTGAGGTAGACCACGCCATCCTTGAAGCCGCGGAAGGTGATGTCGCCGCCGTCATTGGCGACGGCCGGGCGCACCCGTGTCTCGATCAGGTCCTTGATGGTCGCGACCGTATCGGCGTCGGCTTCGTTGAAAAACTCGTCTTCCTCGTCGGACGCCTCGTCATTGCCGGCGGTGCCGTCCGCAAGCAGCGGCGCGCCGGACATATAGTGTTCCATGATGGCGCCGAGGATCGCGGGCTTGAGGTGCTGCCAGTCGCCGTCCCCCTTGGTCACGGTGACGAAATCATAGCCGTAGAACACGCTGGAGACGCCGGGCACGCCGAACAGGCGCTCGGCGAGCGGCGAGCGGGCGGCGGCGTCGCGGCTGGAAAATTCCATCGTGCCGGTGTCGAGCACGGTGCGGCCCGGAATGAATTTCAGCGTGG
>CADEDX010000344.1:6284-7458 GCA_902826195.1 uncultured Bradyrhizobium sp.
AATTCCATCGTGCCGGTGTCGAGCACGGTGCGGCCCGGAATGAATTTCAGCGTGGCGGGATTGGGCGTGGCTTCGGTCTGGATGAACATGTTTTTTCTCCGGCGTCGCCGGTTCAAGGCCGGCGCGTGAGTGTCCTGTAGCAGATGGCGACCGCGGACGCACGGTCAAGGGACGCAACCCAGCAATTCCGCTGGAAGATCAGGGCTCTGAGCGTGATCCGGAGAAGCGGATAGCGGTTTTCCGAAAAGATATTGCTCAAACAAGGAGATCTAGGACAGCGCGTCGATGTCGGGATCGCCGAGATCGCCGGGCACGATGACGATCGGTATCGGGAAGGAACCGGCTACCTGCGCCATCATGCTGACCAGCGGGCCGGGGCCTTCGGGACCCGGATTGGCGGCCAGCACCAGCATGGAAATATCGACGTCCTTGTCGATCACGTCGAGGATCTGGGCGGTCGGCTCGCCCTCGCGAATCACCCGTTCCGGCGTGATCGCGGCAATGCCGTTGGCGCGTCCCGAGGCGCGGTCGAGCGCTTCGTTGGCGGCTTCCTCGGCCTCGGCGCGCATGATGTCGGCGACCCCCAACCATTGCTGGTTCTGGTCCTCGATCTCGATGATGCGCAGCATCACCACCCCGCCGCCGACGCGGATCGCCCAGCGGCTGGCGTAGTATACCGCGCGATCCCATTCAGCGGTCTCGTCAACGATGACAAGGCATTTTGGCTTGTGGCCCGTCTCGTAGCTTCGTCGCTGGGTGGTCATGCATGTCCCGGTGCTGCGCCAAACCGCCGCATGCTGCCACGGCGCGGCCGCTTTCGACAAGCGGCGTCGGCACTGCGGGCTGTACTAGCTTGAACGATCCCAAGGGATCGGCACAGGAGCCTTCGCAAGTGCGATGGTTGTTTCGTCGGCATGGCCGACGGCAATGATATGGCGGTATTCGAACGGCAGCTCGGTTCCATGCCAAAGCTGATCATTTTTGGAAATCGAGTCAGGCTCATTGTCCAGCATCCCGACAAAGCCGTCCGGCGTGCGCTCACGAATGATCACCCACATCCGCTCCGCGGCCCCATACTTGTCACCCTCAACGGCAATCTTAAAGATCAGTTTGGCAGGATCGCCCGGCCGGAGAAGCTTCCTCAACGCGAGGTCCGGAATGAAAAAGGTCGCTG
>CADEDX010000345.1 GCA_902826195.1 uncultured Bradyrhizobium sp.
CAGGCTCGCTGATCCTCGGTGCTGCCGGCTTGCTCACGGGTTATCGCGCCACGTCGCACTGGGTGGCCAGATCTCTGTTGCCGATCTTCGGCGCCATTCCGGCGGAAGGACGCGTGGTGCGCGATCGAAATCGCATCACCGGCGGCGGGGTTACTGCGGGAATTGACTTCGGTCTGGCTCTCGTCGGTCAGCTTCGAGACCGGGAGTACGCCGAAGGGGTACAATTGCTGGCAGAATACGCCCCCGAACCGCCCTACGACGCAGGCACCCCGCAGCGCGCGCCGGCGAACGTCAAGGCGATGATGGAAGGCATGTTCGCCGACTTCAACGAGAAGACCGCGCGTATCGCCCAGGACGTCTATGCGCGTCATCGCGGCTGACAGGGCGCTTGAGGGGCGATGGAGAACTCAAATGGTTGGAAAATTGATAGCCGCACTTTTGGCGCTTATCGCCTCCGTCGCCGTCGGGTTGGCGGAGCCCGCAGGCGCTGACGCGGCATCTATCGGCCAGTTGTTGCGCGAGATGTTCGACAAGCCTGGCGAAACTCTCTCGGTCGGGCCCGTCGTCGTCTCCGGCGATCACGCCATCGCCGACTGGACCCAGGGCGATATTGGCGGCCGGGCCCTGCTGCGCCGGAACCAGGGCGCCTGGGCCGTGACGCTTTGAGCGGGCGATGCCATCAAGTCCAGCGACGCGCTCAGGACCGCTGGCGTTCCGCAGCCGGACGCCATACATCTCGCGCAGGCTCTGGCATCTGCCGAATCCAGTCTTGCTCCGGAACGGGTGGCGATGTTCGCCCGCTTCGAAGGACTGGTGACGATGGATGGAACGTCTGGTCACGCCAGCGGCCACACCGGCCATTCAAGATGACGGCCGCCGTCCGGCGGAAACCCAACCGCAGCGAATTTGAACGGGAAAGTTGACCATGAAGAACATTGCGCCCACGCTTGCTTGTCTCGCCGCCCTGATGCTCGGCACCTCCGCGCATGCCCAGGAGGTCAAGGCCGGCGATCTCGTCATCACGCAGCCCTGGAGCCGGGCGACGCCCAGCGGGGCCAAGGTCGCGGGCGGTTATCTCACCATCGAGAACAAGGGCACGTCGCCGGATCGGCTGCTCAGCGGCGCCGGCGACATCGCCGGCAAGGTCGAGATTCACGAGATGGCCATGAACAACGGCGTCATGACCATGCGCCCGCTCGACAAAGGCCTCGTGATCGAACCCGGCAAGACCGTCAAGCTGGCGCCGGGCGGCTACCACGTGATGCTGATGGACCTGAAGGGGCCGCTCAAGGAAGGCGACAAGGTTCCGATGACGCTGCAATTCGAAAAGGCCGGCAAGGTGACACTGTCGCTCGACGTGCAGGGCGTCGGCGCCCAGGCGCCCGCAGGCGGAGATCATTCCGGGATGAAGAAGTAGAGGCAAGCCAATGTCGAAAGTCGTTTTTGCCATCACCGCCCTTGCCATGCTGTCGGTATCTCCGGCAGCCGCCCATGTCACGCTCGAGAAGCGGCAGGCGCCGGTGGGCTCTTACTACAAGGCGGTGTTCGCCGTGCCGCATGGTTGCGCGGGATCGGCGACGGTCAAGCTGCGGGTGCAGATTCCGGAAGGCGTGATCGGCATCAAGCCGATGCCGAAGCCCGGCTGGACGCTCGAGACGGTCAAGGGCAAGTATGCCAGCGAGTATGAGCTTCACGGCAGCAAGCTCACCGAAGGCGTCAAGGAAGTGGTGTGGAGCGGCGGCAAGCTAGCCGACGAAAATTTCGATGAGTTCGTCTTCTCCAGCTTTCTCACCGCAGGCCTGAAGCCAGACACCACGCTGTATTTCCCGGTTGTGCAGGAATGCGAGCAGGGCGTCAGTCGCTGGATCGATATTCCCTCGGCAGGCCAGAGCGGGCACGGGGAAGGCAGCAAGTCGCCGGCGCCGGGCCTCAAGCTGATCGCAAAACCGTAAAGCAAGCCCGATGGCGCGCGTGCTGGCCAGCCTTGCCGCGCTGCTGTCGGTCCTTTGCATCGCGAGCGCGGCGTGGGCCCATGCGACGCTCGTCGCCTCGGAGCCGGCCGATGGCAGCGTGCTGACGCACCCGCCGAAGATGCTGCAGTTGCATTTCAACGAGGGCGTCGCGCCAGTCGTGATCGGCGTCATCGATGCGGCCGGCAAGTCGCGCGACGTCACCACCCGCGCGGTCGGCCAATCCGTGCTGATCGCTCTGCCCGACGACCTGCCGCAGGGCACGCAGGTCGTCAGCTACCGCGTGGTCTCGCAGGACGGCCATCCCGTGGCGGGATCGATGGTGTTCTCGATCGGCGCCGTGACCGGGGCCGCGCCGCCGGCAAAGGCAAGCCCGCTGGCCGTGCTGATCTGGCTGGCGCGGATCGGCGTCTATCTCGGTCTGTTCGTGGGCGTCGGCGGCGCGTTCTTCGCCGCCTGGATCGGGCCGGGGGCGGGCGGCTCGCGTATCAGCCGCGGCGCGCTCGCTCTCGGCCTCGTCAGCGCGGTGGGCTCGCTCGGTCTGCAAGGTCTCGACCTTCTCAACGTTTCGCCGGCCGGCATCTTGACGGCGGCGCTATGGACGAGCGCGTTTGCAACTTCCTTAGGGCCGTCGCTGCTGATCGCGATCGTCGCGATGGCGATCGCACTTTACGCCTGCAAGAATCCCGGCATCCGGATCGCCCTGGTGTCGACCTCGCTCGCCATGGCGGGCGTCGGACTGTCGCTTGCCGCCAGTGGGCATGCCGCGACCGCCGCGCCGCAATGGCTGACCCGGCCGTCGCTGTTTCTGCACGGCGTCGCGGTGGCGTACTGGGTTGGCGCGCTGGCTCCGCTGGCCGCCATGGCGCATCGGCGCAGCGCCGAGCTGCCGCCCGTGCTCCTGAAGTTCTCGGCCGTCGCCATGCCGCTGGTGGGATTGCTGGTGCTGAGCGGACTGGCGCTTTCGATCGTCCAGCTCGGCAGCGTGCGCGCGCTGATCGAGACCGACTACGGCGTCATTCTCTCGATCAAGCTGGTGCTGGTGATCCTGCTGCTCGCGCTTGCGGCGCTGAACCGGTTTGTCGCCACGCCTGCGGTCGTTGCCGATCACCAGAACACCCGGCTGTTGTCGGGGTCGGTGCTGACGGAATGCGCTCTCGTCCTCGGCATCCTTGCCGTGGTCGCCGGCTGGCGCTTCACGCCGCCGCCGCGGGCCTCCATCGCACCCGTTGCCGCGCCGCTCTCGATCCATATCCACACCGACGCAGCGATGTTCCAGGTGCTGGTGTCGCCGGGCAAGGTCGGCGCCAACGACTTTGTGCTGCAGTTGATGACGGGCGACGCCGCGCTGCTGCCCGCCAAGGAAACGACACTGATCCTGAGCCTCCCGGAACGTGGCATCGAGCCGATGGAGCGCCGCGCAACGCTCGGGCCGGACGGCAACTGGCATGTGCGCGGCGTCTCATTGCCACAGCCCGGCCGCTGGCGGATGCAGATCGAGGCGCTGGTGACCGATTTTCAGAAGATCACGCTGCAGGATGATCTGCAGGTACCGTGAGACGAACCGCGAAACCGTGCCAAAATAGCCTCAAATCCGCGTTTCCAGCGGCTTTTAACCCCTCCCGGCCTTGTCTTTTCGCACCCGATCCGGTTTCACTGCATCTCTTCGCTTAGCCCCCCTGATTCCTTGAGCTGTCCCATGCGGTTGTCGCGGTTTTTTCTGCCCATCCTGAAAGAGAATCCGAAAGAGGCGGAGATCGTCTCGCATCGGTTGATGTTGCGCGCGGGCATGATGCGGCAGGAAGCGGCGGGCATCTACGCCTGGCTCCCCCTGGGTTTTCGGGTGCTGAAGAAGATCGAGCAGATCGTCCGCGAAGAACAGGACCGCGCCGGTGCACTCGAACTGTTGATGCCGACGCTGCAACTCGCCGACCTTTGGCGCGAGAGCGGCCGTTACGACGCCTATGGTCCGGAGATGCTGCGCATCGCCGACCGCCACAAGCGCGAGCTGTTGTACGGGCCGACCAACGAGGAAATGATCACCGAGATCTTTCGCGCCTACGTCAAGTCCTACCGCAGCCTGCCGCTCAATCTCTATCACATCCAGTGGAAGTTCCGCGACGAGCAGCGCCCGCGTTTCGGCGTGATGCGCGGCCGCGAATTCCTGATGAAGGATGCTTATTCCTTCGACATCGATGAGGCGGCGGCGCGCCGCGCCTACAACAAGATGTTCGTGGCTTACTTGCGCACCTTCGCGCGGATGGGATTGAAGGCGATTCCGATGCGCGCCGAAACCGGGCCGATCGGTGGCGACCTTAGCCATGAGTTCATCGTGCTGGCGGAAACCGGCGAGTCCGGCGTGTTCTGCGACAGCAACGTGCTCGACCTGCCGGTTCCGCCCGACGACGTCGATTACGAGGGCGATCTCACCGGCATCATCAAGCAGTGGACCTCGGTCTATGCCGCGACCGAGGACGTGCACGACGCCGCGCGCTACGAGAGCGAGGTGCCTGCCGACCGGCGCGTCAACACCCGCGGTATCGAGGTCGGCCAGATCTTCTATTTCGGCACCAAATATTCCGACGCGATGAAGGCGCTGGTCGCTGGCCCCGACGGCGTCGACGTGCCTGTTCATGGCGGCTCCTATGGCGTCGGCGTGTCGCGCCTGGTCGGTGCCATCATCGAGGCCTGCCACGATGACGCGGGCATCAAATGGCCGGAAGCGGTGGCGCCGTTCACGGCTGTCATCCTCAACCTGAAGCAGGGCGATGCGGCGGTCGATGGCGCCTGCGAAAAATTGTATCGCGAGCTTTCTGCCAAGGGCGTCGACGTGCTCTACGACGATACCGACCAGCGCGCCGGCGCAAAATTCGCCGCGGCAGACCTGATCGGCGTCCCCTGGCAGATCCTGATCGGGCCGAAGGGCCTCGCCGAAGGCAAGCTTGAGGTCAAACGCCGCAGCGACGGTTCGCGGGAGAACCTCAGTCCGGCCGAAGTGGTGGCTAAGATCGCGCGATAGGCTTATCCACTGCGGCGGATATGTTAGCCATTGCGGCCATATTTGGCGCGAATCATGGGATTATCGAGTAATGGATGAGACCATGACCGAGACCGTCCGAACCCCGCCCTTTGCGCCTTTCGAATGGCTATTGTCCGGGCGTTACCTGCGCGCGCGCCGCAGGGAAGGTTTTATCTCCGTCATCGCCGGCTTTTCCTTCCTCGGCATTATGCTCGGCGTCGCCACGCTGATCATCGTGATGGCCGTGATGAACGGCTTCCGCAAGGAACTGCTGGACAAGATTCTTGGGCTCAACGGTCATCTGCTGGTGCAGCCGCTGGAATCGCCGCTGACCGACTGGAAAGACGTTGCCGAGCGCATCAGCCAGGTTGACGGCATCCGCCTTGCCGCGCCGGTCGTGGATGGCCAGGCGCTGGCGTCCTCGGCCTTCAACGCCTCCGGCGTACTGGTGCGCGGCATGCGCTCGGCCGATCTGAACAACCTCACCTCGATCGCCAAGAACATCAAGCAAGGCACGATGGAAGGGTTCGACGTGGGGCAGGGCGTCATTATCGGCCGCCGCCTTGCCGACCAATTGTCGCTGCATGCTGGCGACACCATCACGCTGGTCGCGCCCAAGGGCGCGGTGACGCCGATGGGAACCACACCGCGCATCAAGCCCTACAAGGTGGCGGCGGTGTTCGAGATCGGCATGTCCGAATACGACGCCAGCTTCGTGTTCATGCCGCTGCCGGAATCGCAGGCCTATTTCAACCGCAAGGACGACGTGACCGCCATCGAGGTGTTCACTACCAATCCGGACCGCATCGACGTGTTTCGCAAGAGCGTGACGGAGGCCGCCGGGCGTCCGGTGTTCCTGGTCGATTGGCGACAGCGCAACTCGACCTTCTTCAACGCGCTGCAGGTCGAGCGCAACGTGATGTTTTTGATCCTGACCATGATCGTGCTGGTTGCCGCGCTCAACATCGTTTCCGGCCTCATCATGCTGGTCAAGGACAAGGGGCAGGACATCGCGATCCTGCGCACCATGGGCGCCTCGCAGGGCTCGATCATGCGGATCTTCCTGATCACCGGGGCTGCGATCGGCGTGGTCGGCACGCTGACCGGTTTCTTCGTCGGCATGCTGATCTGCCTGAACATCGAATCGATCCGCCAGTTCCTGTCGTGGATGACGAACACCGAACTGTTCTCGCCGGAACTGTACTTCCTGTCCCGGCTACCCGCCGAGATCGATTTCGGCGAAACCACCGCTGTGGTGATCATGGCGCTGACGCTGTCGTTCCTGGCGACGCTCTATCCGTCATGGCGCGCGGCGCGGCTCGATCCCGTCGACGCGCTTCGGTACGAGTGAGGACGAGATGGCCGAGGAGGCGCAGGAAGATGTACCGGTTATCTATCTCCACGAGATAAAGCGCGAGTACCGGCAGGGCGAGGCGACGTTGACGATTCTCAACGGCGCGAAACTCGCGCTGTGGGCGGGGCAATCGGTGGCGTTGGTGGCGCCGTCGGGCTCGGGCAAGTCGACGCTGCTGCACATCGCAGGTCTGCTCGAAAGCCCCGATGACGGCGAGGTCTATGTCGCGGGCACGCCGACCTCGCAGCTGTCCGATATCGACCGCACCCAGATCCGGCGCTCCGACATCGGTTTCGTCTATCAGTCGCACCGGCTGCTGCCGGAATTCACAGCGCTGGAAAACGTCATGCTGCCGCAGATGATCCGCGGCCTCAAACGTTCCGAAACCATCAAGCGCTCCGAGGAAATCCTCGCCTATCTCGGACTCGGCGACCGTATCACGCATCGTCCGGCGGAACTGTCCGGCGGCGAACAGCAGCGCGTCGCCATCGCGCGCGCGGTCGCCAATGCGCCGCGGGCGCTGTTGGCCGACGAGCCGACCGGAAACCTCGATCCCAACACCGCCGATCACGTCTTCAACGCGCTGATGCAGTTGGTGAGGGCGACACGGGTCGCGATGCTGATCGCGACCCACAACATGGAACTGGCCGGCCGGATGGACCGGCGGGTGTCGCTGGTCGACGGCCAGGTGGTCGAACTGGACTAGGATAAACTTACTGCATCAAGACCCTCATGGTGAGGAGCGCCAACGGGTCCGCGCGCAGCGCGGCGCGATGGCAGGCTCCGCGCGTCTCGAACCATGTGGCCCGTCTGTGGTCTTCATCCTTCGCGACGCTTGCTGCGCAAGTTTCTCAGGATGAGGAATGGAATTCTACGATGACGCAACTCAGTTATAGCCGCGATGGCGCTTGTGGCGATGCGCCGACGGCTGCTGGGAAGCGTGCGCGTAATACGGATTGATCTCGCATTGTGCCGAGCGGCCCGAGGCCGACATGTTGCATTGGGGCAGCGTTGCATAGCTGCAGTCATAGTAGGTGATCCTGCCATAGACATGCAGGCAAACCGGATAGTTGGGATCGTAGGTCTGGGCCTGCGCCGGCACCGCCGCGGC
>CADEDX010000346.1 GCA_902826195.1 uncultured Bradyrhizobium sp.
ACGAAGTCCTTTATGAGGTGGCAGATCATATTGCGGTCGTCACGCTCAACGCGCCCGAGCGCATGAATACGATTTCCGGGCCAATGCTGAATGATCTGACACGGCTGCTGATCAAGGCGAACGAGGATCGCGACGTTCGCTGCGTCATCCTTACCGGCAACGGGCGCGCCTTCTGTGCCGGTCTGGATTTGCGCAAGGAACGCAGCGGCGGCGGCATCAGTTCGGCTTCGTCGACGACCTCGCTCGACCTCCGCAACACGCCGCCGACCGTTCTGCAGGCCATGGACAAGCCAACGATTTGTGCCGTAAACGGCGGCGCCGCCGGCTACGGCATGGATACGGCGCTCGGCTGCGATATCCGCATCATGGCGGAATCGGCCAAGCTGGCGGCCGCCTTCGTGAAACGCGGCGTGGTGCCGGAATCCGGCGGCACCTGGTTTCTGCCGCGCATGATCGGCTGGGCCAAGGCATCCGAACTGATCTTCACCGGCCGTACGCTGTCGGCGCGGGAGGCGCTCGAATGGGGGCTCGCCAACGAGGTGGTGCCGGACGCTGCCCTGATGGGCCGGGCGCGCGAAGTGGCGCGCGAGATCGCGGCCAACGCGCCGCTGGCAGTGCAGGCTGCCAAGCGCATGATGCGGATGGGGCTCAATGAAACCTTTCCCGATCACGTCCATCACGTCTATCTGCAGCTGCTGCCGCTGTTCAAGACAATGGACATGCAGGAGGGTATCAGGGCGTTCATGGAGAAACGGGAGCCGAAATTCGAAGGGCGTTAACTGCCCCTCGCGCTATTCGGCTGCCGCGTCCGCAATCGCGTTGGCCTGCCGGTTGGTAACGACCACCTTGATCGCATCCTCGACGCGATCGCGCGCGTAGCGCAGCGCCGTCGGCAGGTCGGCCAGCGGAAATGTGTGGGTATGGATTTTTGTGGCGTCGAAGCGTTTCTCAGCCATCAGCGCCATGGCGCGGCGGGTCGCGCTGCGGCCTTCGCCTCGAATTCCGAAAGCGTAGATGTTGTTCTTTACGAGATGCGCGATATCCATCGTGACCGGATCGTGCGGAAACGCGGCGAGGCAGATTTTGCCGCCGCGATTGGTCATGTGAATGGCCTGATTGATCGTTGCTTCGGACCCGGCGCACTCGACCACATAGTCGGCGCCGACACCGCCAGTGAGTTCTTTGACCACCTCAACGGCATCCTCGTCGTTGATATTGATGACGCGATCGGCGCCTAGCCCCCGGCCGATCGACAGTCTGCCATTGCGTGTTCCGGTCAGGATGACCGGGCGGGCGCCGAGCGCCTTGGCAACGGCCACCGCGAGTAGCCCGATCGGCCCAGGTCCGATCACCACCACGCTCTCGCCAGCTACCAATCCCCCCAACTCCGTCAGTCCATACATTGAGGTCCCCGCGGTGACGACCAACGTCGCCTCGGCGTCGCTCATGGTATCGGGCACCCGCGCCAGCGTATTGATGTGATTTACGGCGTATTCGGCAAAGCCCCCATTTGTCGTGAATCCGTTTGCGCGATGGCCTTTTTCCGGCTTCCCATAGTTCAGGCATGACGTGTACATGCCCTGGCGGCAGCGTTTGCACTGTCCGCAGCCGGCATGGATCTCCACGCTGACCCGCTCTCCAATCTCGAACTCATCGACGTCAGGCCCGAGGGCTGCCACGGTACCCATATATTCGTGGCCAGGCGTGAAGTTCTTATTGAAGGGCAGGCCACCCCCGATGCTGGCCGGCGATCCTGAATGAATAATTTCGAGGTCCGTGGCGCAGATCGCCACCGCGTCGATCCGGATCAGCACTTCCGCACGTGAGGGCACGGGGACCGGCTTCTCCCGCAGCAGGAGCTGATCCGGCTCGCCGAGCACCCAGGCTTTCATTCTGTCGAGAATAGGAAGGTCGGGCGAGGTCTTCACGCCTGGAGGTTGGTACATGGCTCTCTCCTCTTGCGCCGGATGCTAGCGGAAACTGACTGCAGGCGAAATTGCCTGGCGCCGTCGGCAGAGCCCCGCGCTGATGTTTGCTGCACAGCAAAATGCCTTGTCGCAAAACCTTCATGCTCGGCCTATACTTGCTCACCGGTTGGTGATGAGATCGTCGATTGCCGCGCTAAACCGGAGTGACCTATGAAAACCGTCCGTTTTGTATTTGCCCTGCTTGCGCTGTCGTTGATGGCGCCCTGGCAGTCCGCCAAAGCGGCCGACGTTATCTGCTACAATTGCCCGCCGGAATGGGCGGACTGGGCGTCGATGCTCAAGGCGATCAAGGCCGATCTCAACTTCGACATCCCGCACGACAACAAGAACTCCGGCCATGCGCTGGCGCAGATCATCGCCGAGAAGAGCAATCCGGTCGGCGATATCGGCTATTTCGGCGTCACCTTCGGCATGAAGGCCAAGGCGCAGGATGCGCTGGAGCCATACAAGCCCGCAAAGTGGGACGAGGTCCCCGCCGGGCTGAAGGATGCGGACGGCTACTGGACTACCATTCATTCCGGCACGCTCGGCCTGTTCGTCAACAAGGACGCGCTGGGCGGCAAGCCGGTGCCGGCCTGCTGGAAGGACCTGCTGAAGCCTGACTACAAGGGCATGGTCGGTTACCTCGATCCGTCCTCGGCCGCGGTTGGTTATGTCGGTGCGGTCGCGATCAACCTGGCGCTCGGCGGCTCCGAAGCGAACTTCGATCCCGCAATCAATTTCTTCAAGGATCTGCGCAAAAACGATCCGATCGTTCCCAAGCAAACGTCCTACGCCCGCGTTGTCTCCGGCGAGATGCCGATCCTCCTTGATTACGATTTCAACGCCTATCGCGCGAAATATTCGGAGAAGGGCAGTTTTGAATTCGTGATCCCCTGCGAGGGATCGGTGGTGTTTCCCTACGTCGTCGGTCTCGTCAAGAACGCGCCCGACAAGGACAAGGCCAAAAAGGTGCTGGACTATCTTCTGTCGGACAAGGGGCAGGCGATCTGGACCAACGCTTACCTGCGTCCGGCGCGGCCGGTCGAGCTGCCCGAGGCGGTGAAGAAGAAATTCCTGCCCGACAGCGATTATGCCCGCGCGAAGAATGTCGACTGGGGCCGGATGGAAAACGTGCAAAAAGGCTTCGTCGACCGCTATCTCGCAGAAGTTCGCTGAGGCAATATGGCGCCTCTCTCCGGGGCGCTCTTTCCTGATGTCGCATAGGTTTTTTGTCTGGTTGTGCCTGCTGCCGCTTGCGGTCGTCACGGCTGCATTTTTCCTGTTGCCGATGGCGCGGCTGGTCGTGACCGGGGCAGGGGGACCCCAAGGGCTTGCAGGCTATCTGGCGATCCTGATCGAGCCGCGGTATCGCGCGACGCTGGTCAACACGGTTCTGCTCGCAGCCGCAACCACGATCGTGACGCTCATCGTGGCGACCATCGCCGGCACGTTCCTGCAGCGGCATCGTTTTCCCGGCCGCGCCGTCCTGATTGCGATGCTCACCTTTCCACTGGCGTTTCCCGGCGTGGTGGTCGGCTTCTTGATCATTCTCCTCGCCGGGCGACAGGGCCTGATCGGCGATTTCTCCAACCGCCTGTTCGGCGAGAAGCTGGTCTTTGCCTATTCGATCTACGGCCTGTTTCTCGGTTATCTCTATTTCTCCATCCCTCGTGTCATCCTCACCATCATGGCCGCGGTGCAGAAGCTCGATGCCGGGCTGGAAGAAGCTGCGCGCTCGCTCGGCGCGGGTCCATGGGCGGTACAGCGCGACGTCGTTCTGCCGGCGCTGGCGCCGGCCTTCGTTGCCTCCGGCGCAATTGCCTTTGCGACCGCGATGGGCGCGTTCGGTACGGCGTTTACGCTGGCGACCAACATCGACGTGCTCCCGATGCTGATCTATACCGAGTTCACGCTGGCGGCGAATTTCTCGGTCGCGGCCGCGCTGTCCGTCGGGCTCGGCATCATCACCTGGTTCATCCTCGCGCTTGCCCGCACCTTCAGCGGGAGCGCCGTAGCCGCGGCCGGATGACACCATGCGCGATCGCCTGATCTTCACCGCCCAGTTCGCTTTTACCTTGCTCGTCGCCGCGTTCCTGGTCGTGCCTGCGATTCTGTCGATCTCCGCCGGCGTCACGGTGAACTATTTTCGAGGCATCCAGTCCGGCGTCACCCTGCAATGGGTCGTGCAGGTGTGGGAGCTCTATGCCGGCACCATCCTGCTGTCATTCGTGGTTGCGTTCGCGACGCTTGCTGTGACGCTGGTTGTCGGCGTGCCCGCCGCCTATGCCTTGCATGTGCGGGGAGGGCGCCTGTCGCGGATCGTCGAGGAGATCATCACGTTGCCTTTGGCGATCCCCGGCCTCGCCATCGCGCTGGCGCTGCTCCTGACCTATGGCGGCTTCGGCGATTTTCGCCGCTCCTGGCTATTCATTCTCACGGGTCACGTCATCTTCACCATGCCCTTCATGGTGCGATCGGTCATGGCCGTCTTCGCCACCGTCGATATCAAGACGCTCGACGAGGGCGCGGCGTCGCTCGGCGCATCGCCGTGGCGGCGTTTTCGCGATGTGATCGTACCCAACGCGCTGCCTGGCATTTTGGCGGGCAGCCTGATGGTGGTGACATTGTCGCTCGGCGAATTCAACCTGACCTGGATGCTCCATACACCGTTGACCAAGACGCTGCCGATCGGCCTCGCCGACAGCTACGCCTCGATGCGGCTGGAGGTGGCCTCGGCCTATACGCTGATCTTCTTCGTGATGATCATCCCGCTGCTGGTCGCCATGCAATTGTTTGCCGAGAAGGAACAGAAGAGATGAGCGCCCAGGCCGGACACGGCGCCTCTGTACATGTCGAGGCCTGCGGCAAGACCTTTGCCGACGGGACGCGCGCGCTGGAACCGGCAACGCTCGACATCGCCCGAGGCGAAACACTGGTGCTGCTCGGACCCTCCGGCTGCGGCAAGACAACCATGCTGCGCATCATCGCGGGACTGGAGGCGCCCGATGCTGGCGGCAGGGTGTTGTTCGACGGCAAGGACATGACGGCGGTGCCGATCGAGCGGCGCAACGTCGGCATGGTGTTCCAATCCTATGCGCTCTTTCCCAACATGACCGTGTCGGACAATATCAGCTATGGCCTGAAGATCCGCGGTATGCCCGCGAAGGAGCGGGCTGCGCGGGTCGCCGAGTTGGTCGCGCTGACCAATATATCCGGGCTCGAGAACCGCCGTATCGACCAGCTTTCCGGTGGGCAGCGCCAGCGCGTCGCGCTCGCCCGCGCGGTGGCGATCCGACCCGGCATTCTTTTGCTCGACGAGCCCTTGACGGCGCTCGACGCCGCGCTGCGTGACCGGTTGCGCGGTGAACTGAACCGCCTGCTTCGCGCGCTGGGCATCACCACGATTTACGTGACCCATGATCAGTCCGAGGCCATGGAACTTGGGGATCGTGTCGTGGTCATGCAGAAAGGCGCGATTGCCCAGATCGGCACGCCGCGCGAGATCTATTTTATGCCGCGAAGCCGCTTCGTCGCCGAATTCATCGGCGCTGCCAATATTGTCGAAGCGCCCATCGAGGGCGGGCACCTCGTATTGCCGGGCGGACGACAATCGATTGGCGGAGATCTGGACATGCCAGCCGCCGTTGCGATGATCCGCCCCGAGACCATCCGCGTGACCGAAGCCGGCAACTCACAGCTTTCCGGCATCATCGACAGCGTCAGCTTCATCGGCGACCGGCAGCGGTTGACCGTTAGTGGCGCATCCAACCGGTTGCTCACGGTCGACGCGCCGAATACGGTTCAAGCAAGACCTGGCGAACGGATCGGATTGTCGATCCCGCCAGACGCCGTGCGCCTGCTGCCGCCTGAAAATTGAGAAGGGTCGATGTCGTCAAAACCGGTTCATATCGCCCAGATTTCCGATCTGCACATCAAGCCGCCGGGAGCGCTCGCCTACGGCAAAGTCGACACAGCCAGGGCGCTGGAACGCTGCGTTGCGGCGCTGAACGAATTCGACCCCGCGCCCGATTTCGTGGTGATCTCAGGCGATCTGGCGGATACGCCGACGGCGGAGGAATATCAATACCTCAGGCAGTTGCTGGCGCCGCTCAAGCTTCCGTTCGCCGGCATTCCCGGCAATCACGATTCGCGCGAACTGATGCGCGCCGCGTTTCCTTCTGCGTTCTACGTTTCCGCATCCGGGGCGCTCAACCAGAGGCTCGAGGTCGCCGGGCTCGATCTGCTGTTGCTGGACTCGAGCGTCCCCCGCAAGCCGTACGGCGAACTTGACGGGCCGACGCTGCAGTGGCTCGACGAGACGCTGGCTTCGTCGACCGACCGGCCGGCGCTATTGTTCTTGCATCATCCGCCATTCAAGGCGGGGATCTGGCACATGGACCGCCAGAACCTCCTCAACGCTGAACACCTCGCGCCCATCGTGCGCCGTCATCCCCGCGTGCAACGGATCGCAACGGGGCACATCCACCGCGCGACACTGACGATGTTTGCGGGTGTGCCGACCACGATCTGCCCGGCCCCGAACCATGCCGTCGATCTCGATCTGGCCGAACGGCGCCAGCCTTCCTTCAAGGTCGAGCCGCCTGCCTTCCACCTCCACACCTGGTTTCCGGGGGAGGGCTACGGCAACGTCGTTACCCATCAGGTTCCCATCGGGACGTTCGATGGCCCGCACCCGTTTTTCGCAGCCGATGGAAAGCTGCTATGAGGCCATCCGCCGGTCGGACGGGAGGCAGTTTTACTTTGCATGGGGTTGTTTTCGATATTTCGTGTTCGAGTTTGCGGTTCGACTCCATCCCACCCCGGTCTAGGCCAACTTCATCCCGAATAACCTCGCCGCATTGCCTCCCAGGATCGCGATCTTCTGCTTGTCCGATAGCGTGGTGGTCGCGAAGACATGATCGACCGGGTGCTGTTCCCACGGGATCGGGTGGTCGGTGCCCAGAAGCACTTGGCTCGCGCCGACCTGCGCCACCAGATGGCGCAAGCCTTCCGGTGTGAACACCATGGCGTCGAAATAGAGCTGGTTGAGGTATTCGGACGGCTTTTTCTTCAGCGTGATGTTCGGATTGCAGTTTTGCGGCGACACGAAGCAGGCGTGGTCGCCGCGCGCGGCGTAGGAGCCGAGGTAGCCGCCGCCATGCGCGGCGATGATCTTGAGCCCGGGGAAGCGATCGAGCGTTCCCTCGAAGATGAGATGCTGCAGGGCAATCGTGGTGTCGAGCGGGTTGCCGATCGTGTTCGACAGCCACCCATTGCCCTTGAAGCGCTTGGCAAGCTCCGGCGTGCTCTGCGGATGGATGAACAGCACCGCGCCGAGTTCTTCCGCCTTGGCCCATACGGAATGGAATTTC
>CADEDX010000347.1 GCA_902826195.1 uncultured Bradyrhizobium sp.
GGTGGGGCGCGAGCTTGTGGCGATCGGCCATCTGCATGGCATGGCTGACGTCCTTTTGCACAGAGGTCATCACATTGGCTGGCGACAGGCCGGTCGCGACGTCCTTGACCTCGTCAAAACTCTTCTTGAGGTCAGCCATTTCGGCCTCGCGCATCGCTTCCTGGAACTGGCCCTGGAACTCGGCGGCCATCTTGCGCGCCTTGCCCATCCACTGGCCGACCATGCGCAGCACGCCGGGCAGCTCTTTCGGGCCGATGGCAATCAGCGCGACGACCGCGATGACGACCAGTTCACTCCACCCGATGTCGAACATGAATTCTTCCGCTCGCGCGAGACGACCGCGCCCAAACCCAATCTAGCAGATTTGAGGCTGCCCGCGTCTTTTCTCAACCGGCATCGGTCTACCGGGGCCGGTCCCAGATGCCTGGTTCAGACAGCCTTGCTGCCGACATCCGTCCGTGCCGCGGTCGGCGCCGGCGCCGCATTGTGATCGATGGTCTTCACCGGCTCGGCGGGCTTTTCAGCCTCCTTGGTGTCGTCCTGCATGCCCTTCTTGAAGGCCTTGATGCCCTGCGCGACGTCGCCCATCAGATCCGAAATCTTGCCGCGACCGAACAGCAGCAGGACCACTGCGATCACGACGATCCAGTGCCAAATGCTAAGCGAACCCATCCTGCAACCCTCCAAAAAGAGACGGCCGGCTTCCGGCCAAGCTTTGGCGGAAGGTAGGCCCGAGAGGTGTCAAAAACAAGGACCCATGCCGCGGCAAATCGCTGTCGCGGCTACGTATTACGGCTATCATTAACCCCGCTGGCGGGGTTAGTTGGCGGAGCCCTCGGAACCATGTCCGCCAGTTTGCTCAGGCTCGGCGGGCGGCTCTTCCGGCTCGGCAGCCGGTTCTTCCGGTTCAGCGGCCGGCGCCAGCAGCAGTTCCAGAGTGTCGCCGGCTTCCAGCGGGTCCTCGTCCTCGCGCAGCGCGACGTCGTCGGACGGCGTCGGCACGCTGAAGCCGGAAGGCAGCCGCGAATCCAGCAGCCCGGTACCCTTCAGTTCTTCCAGGCCCGGCAGGTCTCCAAGCGCTTCCAGGCTGAACTGCGACAGGAACGCTTCCGTCGTACCGAAGGTGAGCGGCCGGCCCGGCGTCTTGCGGCGGCCGCGGGGGCGGATCCATCCCGTTTCCAGGAGGACGTCGAGCGTTCCCTTTGACGTGATCACACCGCGGATATCCTCGATCTCGGCGCGCGTCACCGGCTGGTGATAGGCAATGATCGCGAGCACTTCGATGGCCGCCCGCGAGAGCCGCCGCGTCTCCGTGCTTTCGCGCGTCATCAGCCACGACAGATCGCCGGCCGTGCGAAAGGTCCATTTGTTGGCGACGCGCACCAGATTGACGCCGCGCGGGGCATATTCCGCCTGCAGCTGCGCCAGCGCCGCCTTGACGTCGACGCCGTCGGGCATGCGCTTGGCCAGCGTCGCCTGATCGATCGGCTCGGCGGAAGCAAACAGCAGAGCTTCGAGCAGCCGCAATTCCTCCGGTCGCGCCTCGACTTCGATATTCTGGTCGATGGGATGATCCTCGGCATCTTCCATGCGTTTTTCCGCCAGGCTTGCCATGGCTGGGTCTCCTTCCACTACTCGACCGTCATATCCGGCGCGGGCATTGCTGCCTGCGGCGGACGCTTACGAAAATAAAGCGGCGCGAACGCCTCTTTCTGGTTCAATTCCATCTCGCCTTCGCGCACCAGTTCGAGCGCCGCGGCGAAGCTCGACGCAAACACCGTCGCCTTCTGCGAGGGATCGACGACGTAGCTGAGCAAGAAATCATCGAGGCAGTTCCAGTCCTCGGACTCGGTCATTCCGACCAGCCGCTCCAGCGAGGCGCGTGCTTCCGCCAGCGACCACACCGTGCGCTTGGCCAGATGCACGGTCGCGAGCACGCGCTGCTGGCGCTGCGCGGAATAGGCGGTGAGCAGGTCGAACAGGGTTGCGGTGAATTTGGGATGCCTGATTTCGGCGATCGATTCCGGATTGCCACGCGGGAAGATGTCGCGCTGGAGCTGCGGTCGGTTCATCAGCCGGTTGGCGGCCTCGCGGATCGCTTCGAGCCGGCGCAGCCGGTTGGCGAGCGCGGTTGCCATTTCTTCCGCGCTCGGCCCATCCGGCGTCGGCGGTTCGGGCAGCAGCAGGCGCGATTTCAGGTAGGCGAGCCAGGCCGCCATCACGAGGTAATCGGCGGCAAGTTCGAGGCGGATCTTTCGCGCCGCCTCGATGAAGGTCAGGTACTGGTCGGCCAGCGCCAGGATCGAGATCTTGGCGAGATCGACCTTTTGCTGCCGTGCCAGCGTCAGCAACAGGTCGAGCGGGCCTTCATAGCCCTCGACATCGACCACCAGCGCCGCCTCGCCGTCGGTGACGTCGGCGGGCCGTCCGGTTTCAAACGATAGAATCTCAGCCGTCATGCCGTTCCTACTCGATTCATCAGCGTCGCAAGTTCAGCCCGTGCCGACTGCCTGTCGAACGGTTTTGGCTGCTTTCGCGCGGCCAGCGCGCGTCGGGCGCGATCCAGCGCCTCGCCGGCCAGTTCCGGCGTCTCGCGCGCCACATCGCGCATCTCGTCGAGCTTGCCGTTGCAATGCAGGACGATGTCACATCCGGCGTTGACGATGGCGCGGGTCCGCTGGGCGATCGATCCCGCGAGCGCATTCATCGACACGTCGTCACTCATCAACAAACCCTGGAACCCAATTCCGCCGCGAATCACCTCACTGACGATTGTCGCAGAAGTCGTCGCCGGTTGGGCGGGGTCCAGTGCGCTAAACACAACATGTGCGGTCATGGCCATCGGCAGGTCCGCCAACGGTTGAAAGGCGGCAAAATCGGTCCGTTCGAGCTCTTCCCGCGGCGTATTGACGGTCGGGAGCCGGAAATGGCTATCGGCGGTAGCCCGACCGTGGCCGGGAATATGCTTCAGGATCGGCAGGACCCCGCCCTCTTCCAGCCCACCGGTCACCGCCCGGGCAATGGCTGCGACCTTCGCCGGTTTGGTTCCGTAGGCCCGGTTGCCGATCACTGCATCCGCGCCGGCCACCGGCACGTCCGCCAGCGGCAGGCAGTCCACGGTGATGCCGAGGTCGATCAGGTCCGCTGCGATCAGCCGCGAGGATAGCCACGCGGCCCGCAGCCCCAGCGCCTTGTCGAGGTCGTAGAGCGCCCCTAAGGTCGCCCCCGGCGGATAGACCGGCCAATGCGGCGGCCCGAGCCGCGCCACCCGGCCGCCTTCCTGGTCGATCAGGACGGGGGCATCCGCTTCGCCGATACACTTCCGCAATTCCTGAACCAGCGCAGATACTTGTTCCGGCGTATCGATATTGCGTTTGAACAGGATGAAGCCCCACGGGCGCGTCTCGGCGATGAACTGACGCTCCGCAGCGTCAAGTTCCAGTCCCGATACGCCCATGATGAAAGCGCGGCTGCTCATGAGGCCGATTAGGCCCGTCATAGCCTCCGGGTCAAGGAAACGAAGATTATTTTGACGGGATAAAGCACTGCCCGCCGGCAGCTTTCAGCTCGTTGCAGAACGCGTTGGCCTCCTGCCGGGTCCGGTAGGGCCCGACCATTGCCCGATACGTGATCTTGCCGTCGGCCAGATTGACCTGCCGGATCACCGGCGAGCGCGAACCGAGCACCGAGGCATACTTGCTTTGCTGGACGCGGAACGACTCCCGTGCCGCGGCTTCGCTGTCCTGCGACGACACCGATACCAGGAAGGTTCCCCCGCCTGCGGGCGCGTCAGCCGGCGCGCTCTGCGTCGGGGTGGTCGCGGTAACGCGGGTCGGCGGCTCCGGCTCGGGCGCTTGCGGCGCAATCGATATTGGTGAATTGGCGCTGGCATTGGCCGAAGCCGGGTTGCGCGCCGGAGCGGCAGGAGCCGGTGCGGCCGTGACATTTCGGGTCGTGGGCGCCGGCCGTGGCGGCGGCGCGCTGGCGCCAGCCGGGATGCCGCCATTGTCGGCGGCGTCGCCCTTCACGGCGAGCGTCCTGACCCGGCGCGGCTCGTTGTTTGGCATGGTGCCGTTGGCCGCAGAGGCCATCGGCGCCGAGGGCGAAACGCTGGCGGCTGCCGGTGGGTTGGCATTCTGGTTCAGCGGCGGAAACACCACGCGCGGTCCGCCGGACCGCGAATTGACGTCGACCGGCGTCTCTTCACGCGACACCAGTCTTTCACCACCATCGCTCGACAGCAGGCGGTCAGGCGTCTTGGCAGCGCCACCGTCGGATGGCGCCGGCAGCACCTTTGTGGGGCTGTTGTCGGCCCGGATGATCGGCGGCTCGCCGGATCGCGGCGAACCAACAAAAGTGCGATAGGCGAAGGCCGCACCGGTGCCGACCACGGCGAGCGCCAGCACGGCGGCCACCGTCATCAGGCCCTTGGAGCGCTTCTTCGGCGCGGGCTCTTCTTCCTCATATTCCTCGCCCTGATAGGCGTAGGGGTCGTCCGGATAGGCCGGGTCGCGCTGATAGTCATGCTCGCCGGTCTCCAGCCGCCCATACAGCGCGTCGTCATAGCGTGAGGGGTCCTGCTGCGGTTCTTCGGCGTATTGCTGCGGCTCGTCGTAATAATCCTGCTCAGGCGCCTGGTAGGCCTGCGAGGGCAATGGCGGCGGTGGCGCGGGCGGTGGTGGCGGCACGGCGGCGTAGCGATGCAAGGGATGCACCGGCGCCGGTTCTTCGTATTCCGGCTCGTCGTCGTACGCCTGCGGCAGCGGCGGCAACGGTGGCGGCGGCAGCGGGGTTTCGTGGCGCGCACGCTGCATCCAGGATGGCGGGTTTGGCGGTGCGGCTGGCTCCTCCTCGTCCGGCAGATCGTATTGCTGCGGCCGCACATTGGCTCGCGACTGCAGCGGGCGCGGCGCCGGCTTGGCCCCGGCGGCTCCCTTCGGATCATTCTGCCCGATCAGCCTTGCGAGCTCCGCAAGCGGGTCACCCTCGCCGCGACCCTGGTCGGCGGAAGGAAAAGGTCGGTCCTGATAACGATCAGCCATCGTGATGATGCATCCAATTCGGGACAGCGCCAAACCCGCCATGTCATTCAAACCATGACGAGCGTGGCCCCTGCCAGATGCCCCCACGAACCCCCATTCGTGAAGGCCTTCGCCCCTGCCTACCGCATCTCGGTCGGAGCGTGGACGCCGAGAACGGCTAAGCCCGATGCCAGAACCGAGACGACGCCCTGGACCATAGCCAGTCGCGCCCTCGTGATCTCTGCATCATTAGTCATAATGAAGCGTAAATAGGGCAAATCCCGCCCTTTCGTCCATAACGCGTGAAATTCGCTGGCCAAATCATATAGATAAAAGGCGATTCGGTGGGGCTCATGCGCCACCGCCGCCGACTCGATCATTCTGGGATAGAGGGCCAACCGTCTCAAGAGGTCGAGTTCCGCAGGGTCCGTCAGCCGCTCGACCGGGGCGGTCCCCAGCCAGACCGACCGGGCGGCATCATCCTCAGGCAGTTCGGGAACCACCTCGCGGGCGTTCTTGAAGATCGAATGCCCGCGGGCATGCCCGTACTGGACGTAGAAAACCGGATTATCCTTCGATTGCTCGAGCACCTTGGCGAGATCGAAATCGAGCACGGCGTCGTTCTTGCGGAACAGCATCATGAACCGCACCGCGTCGGAACCGACCTCATCGACCACTTCGCGCAGCGTGACGAAATCTCCGGAGCGTTTCGACATCTTCACAGGCTCGCCGTTGCGCAGCAGCCGAACGAGCTGCACGACCTTGACGTCGAGCGCGGCCTTGCCGGCGCTGACACCTTTCACCGCGGCCTGCATGCGCTTGATGTAGCCACCATGATCGGCGCCGAACACGTCGATCATGTCGAGGAAGCCGCGATCGATTTTGTTCTTGTGATAGGCGATGTCGGACGCGAAGTACGTGTAGGAGCCATCCGACTTGATCAGCGGACGGTCGACGTCGTCGCCATAGGCGGTGGCGCGGAACAGCGTCTGGATGCGGTCCTCGTAATCCTCGACCGGCTTGCCCTTCGGCGGCGGCAGGCGGCCTTCGTAGATATCGCCCTTGGAAAACAGGAAATCGATGGTCTCGGTGACCTTGTTGTTGCCGGTCTCGATCAGCGAGCGCTCCGAGAAGAATACGTCGTGCTTGATGTTCAGCGCGGCGAGATCGCCCTTGATCATGTCCATCATCATGGCGATCGACCTGGCGCGCACGATCGGCAGCCATGCGCTTTCCGGCATCGCCTTCAACTTGTCGCCGTGCTCGGCCGCGAGCGCCTGCCCGACCGGCACGAGATAGTCCCCCGGATAAAGCCCTTCCGGAATTTCAACGATGGTGCTGGGCTCGATCCTCTTCCGCGAAGCGGCGGAAGTGGCCGATGTGATGCTGTTGCCGCTGGCGATCGGCGGCTTGGCCATCATCGCCTCGATCATCGGCACGTATTTCGTTCGCCTCGGCCCGTCCAACAACATTATGGGCGCGCTCTATAAGGGCTTGCTGGTTGCCGGCATTCTCTCGTTCGGCGGCCTCATCCTCGCCATTCAAAGCACAGTTGGCTTTGGCGTGATCGCGCCGAGCCTCGGCCCGACGTCGGATCTCGCCGGCATCACCGGCCAAGACCTCATCATCTGCGGCCTCATCGGCTTGCTGGTGACGGGCGCGATCGTGTGGATCACGGAATACTACACCGGCACGGGCTTCCGTCCGGTGAAGAGCGTTGCTGAAGCCTCGAAGTCGGGCCACGGCACGAACGTGATCCAAGGTCTCGCGGTCTCGATGGAATCGACGGCTCTGCCGGCGCTCACCATCGTCGCAGGCATCATTGCGTGCTTCACGCTGGCTGGCCTCTTCGGCATCGCGATTGCAGTCACGACCATGCTTTCGGTCGCAGGCATCATCGTTGCGCTCGACGCGTTCGGTCCGGTGACGGACAACGCCGGCGGCATCGCCGAAATGGCGGAACTGCCGAAGGAAGTCCGTGTCACGACGGACGCGCTCGACGCGGTTGGCAACACGACGAAGGCCGTCACCAAGGGCTACGCGATCGGCTCGGCCGGTCTCGGTGCGTTGGTGTTGTTCGCGGCGTATGTCGAAGATCTGAAGTACTACGCGGCCAATCCGGCGGAGTTCCGGTTCTTCGAAGGCGTTGCGCCGGACTTCTCGCTCAACAACCCGTACGTGATCGTTGGTCTCTTCATTGGTGGTTTGCTGCCGTATCTGTTCGGCGGCTGGTCGATGACGGCTGTGGGACGTGCGGCGCAAGCGGTGGTCGAAGAAGTCCGCCGTCAGTTCCGCGAAATCCCGGGCA
>CADEDX010000348.1 GCA_902826195.1 uncultured Bradyrhizobium sp.
GGGGCGGGCAGAAGGCCCCGCGGGGGCTCCAAGGAGTAGCGTGATGACGTCATCTGGCGTACGAAACCACAGCCTGCTTTCGGAGTTCATTGCGGCGATTGTCGGCGCGGTTGGTCTGGGAGTTCCGATAGCAATTGCGATCATCTGGATTTGTTCGTAATCGTAACGACGTCTGCCGGCAGGAGGGCGTAGCGGGCTTCCGTCTACGCTGCTGATGCGATCATTCCAACCCGCATATCCCTGGCGAAAAAGACGCGGATGCCATCTGCGAAAACGCTGCCGTCGGCAATTCCGACCGCCAGTCGACCGCGTCTGACTTGGCGCATGTTGACCTCGTAGCGCACGCGCCTGACGTCCGGCCTGACAGCGCCCTGGAGTGTGACCTCGCCGACGCCGACCGCGCGGCCCTTGCCGGGCGATCCGGACCAGCCGAGCCAATAGCCGATGATCTGCCACATGGCGTCGAGGCCGAGAGAGCCCGGCATCACCGGATCGCCCTTGAAGTTGCAACCGAAAAACCAGAGGCCGGGCGTGATATCCAGCTCGCCGACGACGTGACCCTTGCCGAACGCGCCGCCGTCCAGGCTGATCTCGGTGATACGGTCGATCATCAGCATCGGTGGCGCCGGCAGTTGTGCATTGCCCGGGCCGAAATAGCCGCCCTCGCTGGATTTCAGCAGATCCTCCCTGGTGTAGGACGATTGCGGCGTGTGGTAGTCGCGGGGGTTGGACAAGACAAACTCCTTCGGCATTCGGTTGAGGCGGCGTCGACTTCCTTTGCCGGGTTGACAACGCTTGATGTCCGTTATCGTCACCGGTGCGGAAAGCGCCAGGCCTTGGGGCTGCGGTAGGCCCGTGAGCGTCCGGATTGTACCGACCAGGGCCATGCGGTAAAGTTCCGAATGGTCCCCGTCATTCGGTCCCGGGGTGGGGAGGGATTTCAGACGTTACCGAGAACAACTAGGCGTCACGAAACCGCGATGCTGGACTAATGTTGAACGGAACGATGAGGCCGCCGTCACGACAGATCAAACGAGGAGTTCGGCGCATCCGCCAGGTGTCGGCATGGATTGTTGTGCCTGGACGCGATGCGGTTGAATGTCAGGTGATGGACATCTCAGCCAACGGGGCCAAGATTATACCGGCGATGCCGTCGCAGGTGCCGGACCGTTTCGAGTTAGCGTTCACGAAGGGTGACGACAAGCATCGACGCTGTGAAGTTGTTTGGCGGCGCGGCAAGATGATCGGCGTTCAGTTCGGGTAAGGTAGGTCGCGGCTTAGAAAACGGCATGGTCGCCGCGCTCGGGCGCTACGCCGCCGCCGACAAGTTTTGCGTAGAAGTCAAAGAGCGTGTCGGTACCGGTTGAGGGGGTAGCATCGGGGTCATAGCGACCCGTGTCGGGGTTGAGCAAAAGCATCGATTCCGTGGCGTAGTAGCGGCCGATGCGCGCGAACTCTGCCTTTTTCGCCAGCGAGGGCACCATTCGCCCCGCAGTCCCCATAACGCCAATAATCGCGTCGAGCATCGCGACCGGCACCTGCCGAAATCTCGGCGGACAACGGAACAGCTCAAACAAGTGCTCGCCTTGTTGCCGCGGTGTTACCGCGCTGCCCGGTCCCCCGATCGGCAGTATCCGGTTCCAGCGACGTTCATCGTCCAGGCATTCGACCAGATAGGCGGCGAGATCATCGTCGCTGATAGGTTTGCAGGCCGTCAGCGTTCCGTCCCCAAATACCAGGAATGGCTTGCCCCGCCTCACTCGCTCGACCTGTCCCGACAGCGATTTGAAAAAAGCCGTCGGGCGTACAATCGAATAAGTCATACCGGATTCGGTAAGCGCCTTTTCGAACGCCAACTTGGCAAACTGAAACGCCAGAAGCGGCTTTTGAACGCAGATTGCCGACAGCAGTACAAACTGCGAAACGCCGGAATCCCGCGCCACCCCGAGCGCGTTGACGTGTGCCCGGTGATCGATTGCCCAGGCATCCTCCGGCTCGCCGGTTCGCGAGGCCATGCACGACAACACGGCGTTGAAGCGCTCGCCTCGAAATCCGTCGCGAGACAGCGAGGCGGGATCTCTAACGTCGCCGAACCGTACCGTGGCTCCTTCAAGCCGCCCGACGCGGACATCGGACGTCGAACCCCAGCCACCGCCGGCGCGCGGACGCACGAAGCAAACGACTTCATGGCCCTGCCGGACAAGGGCGCGCACCGTCGCACGACCGATGGTGCCGGTCGCTCCGAGCATGAAGATGCGTCTGGTACTCAGCAAACGCTCCGCTTTGGCCTATGCAACGAATTGGAAGGCGGAATTGCCCTCAGTGCGAAATGTTGTACGCATAAGGGCCGGGGCACAAGAGCTTACTGCTGACCGCGATAACGTGATGAAAATCAAACCCGGCTTCATGGCGTGCTGAGCCAGCCTTTGCCAATGGCAAAATGGATCAGTTCGACTCTGCTCTGGAATCCCAATTTCTTCATATAGCGCGACTTGTAGGTCTCGACACGTTTCGCGCCAATGTGCAATTTCAGCGCAATCGTTTTGGTGCTGTAACCGGCAGCGGTAAGTCGTGCCACTTCGATTTCACGCGAACTGAGTTCAACAGCTGTAAGCGTGTCCGCGCTGACCGGTATTGCCTGGTCGCTGAACCAAGCGCACGGCCGGCGATCGCAGGATCAAGATAGACTCCCCCAGCGGCCACGGCATGGATTGCCCGATTCAACGCGTCGGTAGCGGAACGTTTCAGAACGTAAGCTACAGCACCAGTCTCCAAAGCCTGCCTGAGATAGGCCGCGTCCTCATGCACGGTCAACAGAAGAACGCGGCAATTCGGACAAGCCGCAATCAGCTTCTTCGCAACGTCGATGCCACTCATGCCGGGCATGGAAAGTTCGAGGACGGCCACGTCGGGCCGAAGATCGATTGCGCGTCTCAGGGCTGTCGGTCCGTCCAATGCATAACCGACCAGATCCAGCCGCTCGTTTTCGGCAATCAAAGCTCTGATCCCATCGAGGACAATGGGATGATCGTCGGCAAAAAATACGCGTAAGCGGGCAGTGGTTTGCAAGGCTTTCATCTAGCTTGGAATCCGAACGAAAACTGTGGCGCCACGTCCAGGAGAGGATTCGATTTCGAGTGAGCCCCCGACCAAGGCCAACCGCTCGCGAATACCCAGCAATCCGATCGCATGGCGGGGCTGTTCGTGGCTTCCTCTTCATCGGTCGGAAAGCCGCGGCCGTCGTCTTCGACGATCATGCTCACCTGCACATCGGAGACATTGAGGATCACTCCGACTTTGCTGGCCTCAGCGTGCCTCACGACGTTGGTCAGAAGCTCCTGCAGCACCCGAAAGAGCGTGGACTCAATGGCTTTCGGCAGGCGCATTTCTTTCGGTGACAGGTGAAGGTAATACTGTAAGGAGGTATTTTCGGCCCAGCCCTCAAGTAGGCTCTCAATCGCCTTCTGAATACCGAGGTCGTCGATCGAGGTTGGACGAATTTCCGTCGCAAGGCGGTTGACGTCTCGACCAAGGTCGGCGGCAAGGCTCTTCACGCTATTCAACCGCTGCTGAAGCTTTTCGTTGGCGGGCACTTCCTGACCGAGCGCCTGCAGTCCCATCTGGAGCATTGTCAGCGACTGCCCCAACGTATCGTGCTTCACGGGCGATGCGTTGCCGCTCTGTCTCTTAGTCCGTTACCGTGCGGCGGAGCACCTGGGTAAGATCGCCTTCCACAGCCGCCCACAACTTGGTCTCCTTTTTGAGAGCTCGTGCGAGACGTTCGGACTGCGCCGGCCGCTCGTTGAATTCGCTCGTCAGCCGATCCTGCCGGATTCGGGCAACCTCGCGCTCCCGGGCAATCTGGTCGATGCGCCGCAGGACAACTTCAAGCAGGGCTATCGGGAGCAGTTCGGCCTCGCGTGCCGCCATCCACTGGCGTGCCGCCGCGCCCTGGCACTTCGGGCAGTGCCGGCTGCGGCAGCTGCTGTAGGCGATCGTGGTGTGGGCGCAGTCCTCGCAGCGCGCAACATGTCCGCCGAGCGCCGACGTGCGGCAGCTCTCGATGGCGCTCATCACCTTGAGTTGGAGCAGGCTGACGTGACCGCGGTTGGCATGACGCCACGCGGCCCCGTGGTCGCGGAAGACGTCCGCGACCTCCAGAGCTGGACGGGCCAGGTTGGCCCGTTACGCTGGCGACTCGTCCTTCTTCTTCGGCACCAGCGGCGTGAGCCTGTCGAGAGGGCTCACGACCTCACGGATGATGTTGGTGGCCACCTGGGTGTAGCGCGCCGTGGTGCTCGAGCAGGTGTGTGGGGAAGCTGTGTCTGAGCGTGTGCGGCGCCACCCAATTGGGTAGCCCAGCCAGTTCGGCGGCCGTGTGGCAGACGCGATTGAGCTGGCGCGTGGTCATCGGGTTGATGCGGTCGCGGCCGGGGAGCATCCACACTTGGGGATGGGCGATGCGCCACCAGTCGCGCAGCAGATCCAACAGCTGCGGCGACAGCATGGCATGGCGATCCTTGCGGCCTTTGCCTTGCTCCGCCCGGATCATCATGCGCTTGGAATCGACGTGGCAGACCTTCAGCGCGACCACCTCCATGGCGCGCAGTCCAGCGCCATAAGGCAACGCTGAGCGCCGCCTTGTGTTTGGGCCCGGGTGCGGCCTCCAGCAGCCGCAACACCTCTTCGGGCGAGAGCACGCGCGGCAGCTTGCGCGGCTCGTAGACGAACACGAGATGGCGTGTCGTCTCCGGTCGGTCGAGCGTCACCTTGAAGAAAAACCGCAGCGGGGTCACGGTCGCGTTGATGCTCGGTGGTTGCGCACCCGTCTCAGTTAGATGCAGCTGGAACGCGCGCAGCTCTTCCGCCGTCGCGGTATCGGGGGAACGGCCGAGGAAGATCGCGAGCCTCTTGACGGCACGGATATACTCGCGTTGCGTATCGGGTACGAACTGCGCATGTTCATGTCTTCGAGCATGCGTTGGCGCAGCGGGCTGATGGGCTTCTCACTCATTGGGGGCTCCTGTCTTGAGGTTGGAGTGCTGAACCCCTCGATCCTCAAGACGGAGCGCCCGCCCGTCACCTGCGCTCGTTCAAATGATTACTGCGGTAGAAGCAATGCGCCGGACCGCGCCGCAGTGCCCTCCCGCGGGAGCGGGTTCGTTGTGTGCTCAGCATGTTCGATAGCTTGGGAGTGAAAGTCTTCTTTCCAACCTGATGGAGGTGAAGGAATAGCGAAGCACAAGGGCGTTCCCGCGAGGTGGCGTCTGAAGGAAGTGTGGAGCAAAACCACGACCTGACGAATAGAAATCGGATGTGAGGCATCTCTGGTCGGACGAGCGGGCAACGAATCGCGAAGTCCATATCCATCAAGGGCCAGAGCTGTAGATCCGGCAGGGGTGTGGAGAAGGCGATCGAACTTACCTGGGGAGACCTGCATCGTGTTCCCTCTTGGAACTGAGGAACCCGCAAGGGGGCCTGACCGCGATGCAGGAGTCAGCAGAGGGAATAGTAGATCGTGCAGTCGGCAAGGCTATTGAGGCACTCCAATGCCGAAAGGCGGAGCAACAGATAGGCCGAGCCGGGAACGATGATCGAAGGCCCGAACGATCGGGAGCGGCAAGTAGGCCTGACAACTCATGCGTGGCAAGCGGCAGAACATTCAGCACACGCTGGCGGTGCGGCCAGGGGAACGGGGTGAACCTCCGGTCCATGGTCGTGACGATGTCGAACCTTGGATGGCGAAGTCAGAATCCGAAAGCCCGGCTGCGATGACAACGGTGATGGAGGAGGTGTGCAGGCGCGAGAATCTCGAAACTGCGTGGAAACGTGTCAAAAGCAACAAGGGTGGGCCTGGCGTTGACGGGATGACCGTCGAGGACGCCAAGGCCTATCTGCATGAGCACTGGCCAAGCATTCGGTCACATCTGCTCGCGGGAACCTACCGGCCGCAACCGGTCAAGCGGGTGGAAATCCCGAAGCCGGACGGCGGCGTCAGGAAGCTCGGCGTCCCTTGTGTCGTCGATCGCCTGATTCAGCAAGCTCTGCTGCAGGTTCTGCAAGCACGATGGGACCCAACGTTCTCCGAGCATAGCTACGGCTTCCGGCCGGGACGCTCCGCTCATCAGGCGGTAGCCCAAGCGCAACGCTACGTTGCCGATGGCTACGGTGTCGTCGTCGATCTTGATCTTGAGAAATTCTTTGATCGAGTGAACCACGACGGCTTGATGGCGCGCGTTGCTGAACGAGTTGCCGACAAGCGCGTGCTCAAACTCATCCGGGCATTCCTGAATGCCGGGGTGATGGAGAATGGCTTGGTCTATCCGGTGGATGAAGGCACGCCGCAGGGTGGTCCGCTTTCGCCAATCCTGAGCAACCTCGTGCTCGACGAGCTCGACAAGGAACTGGAACGGCGGGGGCATCGCTTCTGTCGCTACGCCGACGATTGCAATATCTATGTTCGCAGTCGGCGCGCTGGTGAGCGAGTGATGACGTCCATCAGCCAGTTCCTGACCGTGAAGCTCAAGCTGAAGGTCAACGAGACGAAGAGTGCGGTTGCGCGTCCAGAAGAGCGGAAGTTCTTGGGGTTCAGCATCGCGAACGACGGGAGCGAGCGGCGTGTTGCGCCGAAGGCTCTCGACAAGTTCAAGACGCGAATCCGGGAACTGACGCGCCGGACCAGGGGGATGTCTCTGCCACAGCTGATCAAGGAGCTGCAGCCGTACGTTATCGGCTGGCGCAGCTACTTCAGCTTCTGCCAGACCCCGCGCGTGCTCGCGCATCTTGATGCTTGGATTCGCCGGAGACTGCGTATGTATCTTTGGCGGCAATGGCAGAACGGATCAAACCGCTTCAAGGAGCTGCGCCAGCGTGGCGTTAAGCAGTTCCACGCAGCGGTGGCGGCCGGCTCGCCAACGGGCTTCTGGCGCATGTCCGGTCATCCGGCGCTCCAGCAGGCAGTACGCAACCACCACTTCGATCAACTCGGCCTGCCCCGCCTCATCGGTGCCCACCATGCTTAACCCGGTCGAACCGCCGAGGTACGGACCCGTATGCCAGGTGGTGTGGGAGGGGCGGCGCCGCGAGGCGTCCCCCTATCCCGATGGCGCAAAGCTGCCGCTCCGGGATGTCGGCGATCCGGTCGCTAGCGGGGGCTAACCGGACATCCCAATTTGGTTGAAAATGACCCTGGCTGTGAAAACGCCATTGCGCTGCTATGATTCCCTCGATGATTCTCGGGAGAGAATTCATGACGCGCTTCATTGAAGAGGCGGATCGTGGGCAATCGACGCTGCTGCCCGAATGCCTC
>CADEDX010000349.1 GCA_902826195.1 uncultured Bradyrhizobium sp.
TGACCCTGATGTGCCGGCATTTCTGCTGCGGCCGGTGCGAGCACTCGTTTAGAGCATGATCCGGAAAAGTGGGCACCGGTTTTCCCTCGCGACAAACGCGGAACGCGTTTGCGCGGAGATCATGCGCAAATGAAAAGGTGCGGCCATGATGCGACTACTTCAAATCGCACGATGATCTGAACCTCGCGCGAGAGGTGCGGCCGGCACCGTTTACCGGCCGTTCATCATCCTCCCCTACCCTGCCGGGATAATTTAATCATTGCGGCACGGCGACGAGCGGCACGGCTCGATATTGGGGACGGATCAGTGGTCAAGCTGCTGGACGAGCACGAGCGCACATTGGCGTTTGCCGAAGTCGCATTGGGCCAGATCAAATCTCTTCGGCAGACCGCGGTCCCGCGCAATTACGAAATCTGGTACGTCTACGCGACCGGATACAACGCCCCCCTCAACAAGCTGATCAACGAGACGCTGGCGCGCAACGGCCGACTGAGCGAGGCCGATCTCGAACAGATCTACGAAACCTATCTTTCCCACCTCAAGGCCTCCGACCGCATCGACAAGGTCGGCGCCCGCGTGATCGGTGAAATCGACGACGTGATGGGCCTGATCGTCGATGCGCTCGGCATGTCGCAGAGCTACGACGCCAGGCTTGACGGCGCCCGCGAGAAGCTCCGTGGCGCCAAGACTCCCGATCAGATCAAGGCCATCGTCGATGGCCTGTTGAAGTCCACCCGCGAGATGCAGGAAACCAACAGGGCGCTGGAGAATCGCCTGGCGCTTTCGAAGACCGAGATCAGCAACCTCCAGCACAGCCTCGAGGCGATCCGCGCGGAAAGCCTGACCGACCCGCTGACCGGCCTCGGCAACCGCGAATATTTCGATCGTTCGGTCGAGATGGCGGTGCGCGCCGCGCAGGCCAGCGGCGAGCCGCTGTCGCTTCTGATGTTCGACATCGATCATTTCAAATCGTTCAACGATTCCTACGGCCATCTCACCGGCGACCAGGTGCTGCGGCTGGTGGCGATGTCGCTGAAGCAGACCATCAAGGGCCAGGACATCACCGCGCGCTACGGCGGCGAGGAATTCGTGGTGGTGCTGCCTCACACGGCGCTCCGCCCGGCGTTGACGGTCGCCGACCACATCCGCCGCGCCGTGATGTCGAAAGAACTAAAGAAGAAATCCACCGGCGAAATTCTCGGTCGCGTCACCATCTCGGTCGGCGTCTCTATGCTGAAGCCGGACGACACGACGGATTCGCTGATCGAACGCGCCGACGCCTGCCTTTACGTCGCCAAGCGCAACGGCCGAAACCGCGTGGTCTGCGAACTCGATCCGGAATACGTCGCCGAAACCCACAGCCAGGTGGCTTGATCCCATCTCGTCATGGTGAGGAGGCGCGCCAGCGCCGTCTTCGGACGATGCTTCGCATCGCCGGGAGAACCATGCGGATTCGTGCTCGCCTGCGGCCATCCTTCGAGACGCCCGCTTCGCGGGCTCCTCAGGATGACGACCGTTTTCTTGGCTGCGGCTTTTTCTTCGGAGTGGCCTTTTTAGTGGCTGGCTTCTTCACAGCCTTTGTCGCGGCCTTCTTCGCGACTTTTGCCTTCGCGGCCTTCCGCGCCTTTGGCCGCTTGCCCAACGCCGCGCGCTGTGCCGCGGCCAACGCGGCTCTCGCCCAGTCCGACAGTTCCTCGGAATCGTCGAACAGACGCGCCGGCAATTCCCAGTACGAGTTCACGGTCACAGTCTTGGTACGCGTCTGATATTGAAACGGCTTCGAGCCTTCCGCCTCGAACTGCGGAATGGTCTGCTCGTCAGCACGGAAGAACAGCCCGGCGCGCAGCGCCAGCGCGAAGTTAGTGCCGTCGGCGGAGATGCCAAAACCGGAAAACATTTTGCGGATGTTGACGGGACCGAAATCGGCGAACAGGTCGATGAGGAAATCGCGATCCATTGGGCGTGGCTCACACGTCTACCGTCGTCTCGTGGCGAGGTCAGCGTGCAAAATTAGTGATCGGCCTTCGCGGCCGTCAGCTGCACCGACTCGCCGCAGCCGCAGGCGGAAACCTGGTTGGGGTTGTTGAAGATGAACTGGGCCTGCATCCTGTCGGCCTTGTAGTCCATCTCGGTACCGAGCAAAAACAGCACCGCCTTGGGATCGACCAGGATCTTCACACCCTTGTCCTCGACCACTTCGTCCGTGGGACGGACCTCATGGGCGTATTCCACGGTATACGACTGCCCGGCGCAACCGCCGTTCTTGATGCCGACGCGCAAGCCGACAATTTCGGAATCGGCGCGCTGGGTCAGTTCGGTGATCCGCGCAGCTGCCGCCTCGGTCAGCCTCATGACCTGCGGACGCGGCCGCGGCTTCGCAATCGTGGGTAAAGGAGGGTTCATGCTCGCCATGTCGTTATTCCCAACGGCAAATCAATGCCTGTCATCTTCCCGTAAACGGTTAAGCCCGCACGCACTCACCACATATTGAGGACTAGGCGCGCCTCGTCCGACATCCGGTCCGGCGTCCAGGCCGGGTCCCACACCAGATTGACATTGACGATGCCGACGCCGGGCACGCTGGCGACCGCGTTCTCCACCATGGTCGGCAGTTCACCGGCCGCCGGACAATTCGGCGTCGTCAGCGTCATCAAGACGTCGACGCTGCGATCGTCCTTGAGGTCGACCTTGTAGATCAGGCCGAGCTCGTAAATATCAGCCGGAATTTCCGGATCGAACACGGTCTTCAGGGCAGCTACGATTTCGCCACCGAGCCGCTCGGTTTCCTCGGGCGGAAGCGCCGAGATGGTTTCCATGTTGGCGGTTTTGACTTCGGCTGTGTCACTCATGCGAACAGTTCCCGCGCCTTGAGCAGCGCCTGTGCCAGATGGTCGACTTCTTCACGGGTATTATACATGCCGAACGAGGCCCGGCAGGTGGCTGTGACATTGAACCGCTCTAAAAGCGGCATCACGCAATGAGTGCCGGCGCGCACCGCGATCCCCTGGCGATCGATCACGGTCGCGACGTCATGGGCATGCGCGCCCTTCATCTCGAAGGAGATCACCGGCCCTTTTCCCCGCGCGGTGCCGATCAGGCGCAGCGAATTGATTTCGCGCAGGCGCTCCTGGGCGTAGGTCAGCAAATCGTGCTCATGCGCGGCAATGCGTTCCTTGCCGATCGAATTGACGTAGTCGATCGCAGCGCCCAGCCCGATCGATTCCACGATCGCCGGCGTGCCGGCCTCGAATTTGTGCGGCGGGTCACCATAGGTCACCCAGTCGCGGGCGACTTCGCGGATCATTTCGCCGCCGCCGTTGAAGGGTCGCATCGCGACCAGGTGCTCATGCTTGGCGTAGAGCACGCCGATCCCGGTCGGGCCGTACAGCTTGTGGCCGGTGAAGACGTAGAAGTCGGCGTCGATGTCCCGCACGTCGATCGCAAGATGCACGGCGGCTTGGCTGCCGTCGACCAGCACGGGGATGCCGCGGGCATGCGCGAGCTTCACCACGTCCTTGACCGGCACGATGGTACCGAGCGCGTTCGACATCTGCGTGATCGCGACAATCCTGGTGCGATCGGTCAGCAGCTTCTCGAACTCCTCGATCAGGAAATTGCCTTCGTCGTCGACCGGCGCCCATTTGATAACGGCGCCATGCCGTTCGCGCAGAAAGTGCCAGGGCACGATGTTGGAGTGATGCTCCATGATGGAGATCACGATCTCGTCGCCCGCCTTGATGTTGGGCTCGCCCCAGGACGACGCCACGAGGTTGATCGCCTCGGTGGCGTTGCGGGTGAAGACGATCTCCTCGGTGCGCGCCGCGTTGAGGAATTTTGCCACCTTGGTGCGGCCGCCTTCGTAAGCCTCGGTCGCGGCATTGGCGAGGTAATGCAGGCCGCGATGCACGTTGGCGTATTCGCTCTTGTAGGCTTCCGTCATGCGGTCGAGTACGGCGGTCGGCTTTTGCGCAGATGCGGCATTGTCGAGATAGACCAGCGGCTTGCCGTACACCTTCATCGCCAGCGCGGGAAAATCCTCGCGCACGCGGGCGACATCATAAGCGCCATTCCTGACGGCCGGGTGCTGTGTCATGCGCGTGCCTCCAGCCAGCGCTGCGCGGCCGAAATCGCAAGCTCACGCAGATCGTCGTTGACGATCGATTCAATCGCTTCGCCGACAAAGGCCTGGATCAGTAGCGCCTGGGCCTGCTTCTCGGACAGGCCGCGGGCGCGCAGGTAGAACAGCAGGCTCTCGTCCAGCGCACCGGTGGTGGCGCCATGGCCGCAGGTGACGTCGTCGGCAAAAATCTCCAGCTCCGGCTTGTTGTCGGCCTCAGCCTCGTCGGACAATAGCAGCGCCCGCGTCATCATCTTGGCGTCAGTCTTCTGCGCGTGGGGACGCACGATGATGCGGCCCTGGAACACCGAATGGCCGCGGTCGTCGACGACGGCGCGGAACACCTCGCGGCTGGCGCAGTTCGGCACCGCGTGGTCCATGAACAGCGTCGTGTCGGCGTGCTGGCGGCCGTTGAGCAGATTGACGCCGTTGGTCTCCACCCTGGAATGCTCACCGGCGAACGCGATGGTCGCCTGGTAGCGGCTGACGACGGCGCCCGAAGTCATGCCAAACGTATTGAAATGCGCGCGCGCGCCCAGCGTGATCACGGCGGAGGAAATGTTGAAGGCCTCGCGGGCATCCTCGACCAGGCGGACATGGTCGAGCCGCGCATTGTCGCCGATCGCCACGATCAGGGAATCGTGGACCTGATAGGTCGTCGCCCCGTCGGCCGCGATGTAGCTCTCGATCAGCGTCGCGCCGGCGTCTTTGCCGAGGCGCAGCAGCGAGCGGGTGAATATCGCCGCGGGAGTGGTGCCCGTCGCGACATGAATGATCTGCAGCGGCTGCGTCCGCACGACGCCGTCGGCGACCTGTATCACCACGCCGTCGGTCATCATTGCGGTGTTGAGCGCGACCATCGGATTGGCGTTGTCGAGCGTCAACAATTGAGCCTGCAGGGTGGCTTCGCCGGATTCCAGGACGCCGCGCAGGGTTGCGACGGCAACGCCGTTCTCCAGCCCGTCCAGATCGGAAAGTTTCGGCACGAACACGCCGTCCACCAGCGCCAGCCGGCGCACGCCCCTGATCGACTGCAGCTTCACGGCCGCCGCGGCTCGCTTCAACGCGGCCTCATCCGGTGCAGGCGCCAGCGGCAGCACGTCGCGCATCGAGGCGCGCAGGTCGGTGTATTTCCAGTCCTCGATCCGCCGGTGCGGCAGGCCCACACTCTCATAGGCCTCGAAGGCGGCGCTTCGCGCCTCGGCGACCTTGCCGGTGCCCGGCAGCCGGTCGCGCGCGACGGCAAAGCTGTCGCTTAGTCCGCGTCCGGTTTCGTTCTTTGCCAACGCCAAATTCATTACACTACCTGTCAGGCCGCGTCTTCGAACTGCGCATAGCCGGAAGCCTCGAGCTCCAGCGCCAGCTCCTTGCCGCCGCTTTTCACCACACGCCCCTTCGACATCACGTGGACGACGTCGGGAACTATGTAATTCAGCAGCCGCTGGTAGTGCGTGATGACAACCATGGCCCGCTCGGGCGAACGCAGCGCGTTGACGCCGTCGGCGGCGACGCGCAGCGCGTCGATGTCGAGGCCGGAATCCATCTCATCGAGGATGCAGATAGCCGGCTCGAACAGCGCCATCTGCAAGATCTCGTTGCGCTTCTTCTCGCCGCCGGAGAAGCCGACATTGACGCCGCGCTTGAGCATGTCCTGCGGAATGTTCAGCGATTTGGCGACCTCGCGGACCTTCTTGAGAAAGTCCGGCGTGGAGAACTCGCTCTCGCCGCGCGCCTTGCGCTGCGCGTTCAGCGCGGTGCGCAAAAAGTTCATGGTGGCGACACCGGGGATTTCGACCGGGTACTGGAACGCCAGGAACACGCCTTTGGCCGCGCGCTCATTGGGCTCCATCTCCAGCAGGTCCTCGCCCTTGAACAGGATCTCGCCGCCGGTGACTTCATAGCCCGGCTTGCCGGCGATGACGTGGCTCAGCGTCGACTTGCCGGAGCCGTTCGGCCCCATGATCGCGTGGACCTCGCCCGCGTTCACGGTGAGCGTCAGCCCGTGGAGAATCTCGCGCTCCTCGACACGAACCTTCAGATCTTTCACTTCAAGCAACGCAGTCATGTTCTTTCCTTGTGGGCCTAGATCGCCGCCCGAATTAATCCCGGAAGAAGCAGCCAGGCAAAGAAGCCCAGAGCTCCACCACCAGCAGCCAACTTGCCGAATTCTGTTACCTCAACCCATCCCGACAAACCGCCAATCAGCGCAACAACAGCCCCGGTGATCGCAACAAACAAAAAGATCGCAAGCGGCCCAAACCGAACAAATGCGGAGATGTTGCTGATCATCTGGCCTATCCGACGCTACCTTCCAGCGAGATCGAAATCAGCTTCTGCGCTTCCACCGCGAACTCCATCGGCAGTTGCTGCAGCACGTCCTTCACGAACCCGTTAACCACAAGGCCGACGGCTTCTTCCTGGCTGAGGCCACGCTGGATGCAGTAGAACAGCACGTCTTCGGAAATCTTCGACGTCGTCGCTTCATGCTCGAACTGCGCCGTCGAGTTCTTCGCCTCGACATAAGGCACGGTGTGCGCGCCGCATTTGTCGCCGATCAGAAGCGAGTCGCAGGCGGTGAAGTTACGCGCACCGGTCGCCTTGCGGTGGGCGGTGACGAGGCCGCGATAGGTATTTTGCGACACGCCGGCCGCGATGCCCTTGGAAATGATCCGGCTGGTCGTGTTCTTGCCGAGATGGATCATCTTGGTGCCGCTATCGACCTGCTGGTGACCGTTCGAAATCGCGATCGAGTAGAACTCGCCGCGCGAATTGTCGCCGCGCAGGATGCAGCTCGGGTATTTCCAGGTGATCGCCGAGCCGGTCTCGACCTGGGTCCAGGAGATTTTTGAATTGTTGCCGCGGCAGTCGCCACGCTTGGTGACGAAATTGTAGATGCCGCCGACGCCTTCGGAATTGCCTGGATACCAGTTCTGCACCGTCGAATATTTAATCTCTGCATCGTCGAGCGCGACCAGTTCGACCACGGCGGCATGCAGCTGGTTCTCGTCGCGCTGCGGCGCGGTGCAGCCTTCGAGATAGCTGACAAAGGCGCCCTTGTCGGCGATGATCAGCGTGCGCTCGAATTGTCCGGTGTTGCGCTCGTTGATGCGGAAATAGGTCGACAGCTCCATCGGGCAGCGTACGCCCGGCGGCACGTAGACGAACGAACCGTCGGAAA
>CADEDX010000350.1 GCA_902826195.1 uncultured Bradyrhizobium sp.
GTGGCAATTGATCTGCGATCATCGTTACCAGTGGGCCGACATCGCCGCCGACCGGTCGCCATGGGGCAGCAATGGCATCAGCTCGGGCGTCACTCCGCTCGCGGACGTCAGCGCGTTGCGGTTCTCGTCACCCGCCAGCCAGATCGCGATACCGCGACGCCCGAGCGATCCTTGGGGCTCACTCGATGCCATCGGCGTTGAGGTCACGGCACGCTTTCTCGCGCAGGCTTCCGGCACTTTGATCGATGCCGATAACAGTTTTCGCGTCAGCTCCGATAATGGCGACCTCACTGGCGAGGTTTCAGGCCTGTCGCTTTCGATCAGCATCCCGGCCGACCGCTGGGTGCGGCTCACGTTTCGCCACGATGGCTTCAACGCGCTCGCAGTCGGCTATAGCACACTGGGCCCTGGCCCTGGCTCCGCCGGCGGAAGCGCCACGCGCATCCTACATGGTCTGGTGCCGCCAGTAGGAGCCAAAGGCATCCTCATCGGCAACAGGATCGGAGCCTCTGCCCGGCATATGCGGGGCGATATCGCCAGCGTGCGGATCTGGCGCCGCGATCCGGCATCGATGGCAAAGCAATTTCTAGCTCGCCCGCTCGACAGCGCGCTTGCGGCTTGCTGGGCCGAATTCCTGCACGAGCTAAACAAGTCGCTGCGCGATAATCCGAAGTGCGCAGAATGGATTGCTCAGCTCATCTCTGGCTTGCAGCGAAACTTCCTGGAGAAACTGGCGCAGAAAAGCGATGACAAGATTGCCGAGTTCAGGGAGATGTGCCGCCAGTACCGCGATTTGTGGTTCGGTGGCCACGTCGACAGCCCGCAGATGCAGGCGCTTTTGGCCCGGCTGCGCGACTGGCTCGCAGCCGAGAACCTGATTTCGAACGCTGATTTGCTGGAACGGTTCGACCATCCCTGCCTGGCGACATTGACCGATGCGCTACCGTCACTGGAATGCGATCCCCAGTTCAAGCGTCTGATTGAGGTGCTGATTTCGCCACGAATGGTGAACTCGGCGTGAGCCGCTCGTAGGGAGAACCGGCCGATGCCTCCACCGACTGCAGCGCAGCTGAAGCTGATCCGCGACTATGAACCGATTTTGTTCTTTTACGATGGACCCGCAGACCAACCGAAAGAGCGCTTCTTCCCCAGCGACGCCAAACGCTACCTGGAGCGCTGCGAATTGTGGAAGGCGAGCGATCCGTTCGATGCGCGGAGCACGTGGGGCGGCAACGCCGCGATTGCAGCGGGCAAGATCAGCGCAATCGAAAGCGAAGGTGGCGAGGGTTCGGTTTTTCTGGGCAGAAAAACGAGCAGCACCTATGATTTCCTCGAAACGCCGAAGGACAAGGAATGTTTTCTCGCGCTCGAAGGCTGGAGGCCGGCGGGTTCGCCCGGTCCTCCTCCAGACAGCTTCGCGAATCTTGACAAGATTGCAGAGATCTACAACGGCTCGCTCGAAAACAGTCGCTTCTGGTATCATGCCGAATTCTTTGACTCCGGGCGCCTCAAGCAACTCTGGACGTTACTGAAGCAAAGCGGTGGTAATGATTTTGCGAGCCTCACCGCAGGTTCTCCGGGCCGCGCGCCGGAGCTGACGGTCCCGGCGCTGATATGCTACTATCTGTTCTATCCCGGACATGATGAGAGCCTGGGCGGCTGCGAGAATGTGCGCGGGGCCGAACAATTTGGAAGCTTCGCGGGCGAGTGGCACTGCTTCGCCATGCTGCTCGACAAGCCCACGCCGGCCGGCGCCTACGAGCCGAAATGGGCGGGAATAACAAGGCGCAACATCGGCTTGATTCGGCAGCAGGACAAGGAAGTGCGCGTTGGCATGCGAGTCTTTCCCTGGCCGCAGCTGACGGTCGATATGACCCATGCTCGCCTCGTCATCGCCGGAGGCAGCCACGCCATGTACCTGTTCGGGGAGACGGCTGAACCGGTTGTGCCGCTGACGGACCCGGATCCTTCGCGTAATTCCTGCGGCAGGGCAGAGACCCCTCAGGCCCCCTTGAGTGAATCGACTCAGCCCGACTGGTTGGCTGTCTTCGCGGCCAAGATCCTGGGCGGGGCAGCCGCCGCCGCATCATTCGGGGGAGCGCCAGTTGGTGCGGGCATTGGATTGTTGGCGGCGTTGTCCGAACTTACGGCTAATGAACTTGACCGGCTGGATTTTGACGAGTTTGACACCAGTTTCCCGCCTGGGCGCGGGGCACCCGGTCCCCTCACCGATGCGCTCAGCACCAATGGGACGGTGGTGCACCCGGCCGGGCTGCGCCCGCCTGGGGTCGCGCAAGAAAGATCAAAGGAGTGGCGCAGCAAAGACAATCTTCAGTTCGAGGCGCGACGCTATGATTCAAGCGTCGACCGCGACAGCCAGATTCTCTGGTCCGATGATGTCGACTCCAACGTGCATGGCTACACTGGCCGGTGGGGTCCGCGCGTCGAGCGCGACCTGCAGTTGCGCCGCGCAGGAATGAAGTTCCCAAGTTTCTGGCGCATGTTTTTTGACGAGCTGGTTGGCGCGCTAAAGAATTCGCCTCCGCCGCCGCCGCCTGTTCCAGGGGAGCGCAAGGTCGCACCCCTGCCGGCCGGGAGGACAACATGGACCGTTCCCCCCGACTGGAACAATAACAGCAACTCCATCGAATGCATCGGTGGCGGCGGCAGCGGCTACGGCGCTGTAGAGGAGTCGTGCGGCGGTGGCGGCGGCGGCGCCTACAGCAGGGCGGAAAATCTGACCTACACGCCTGGGAACGTCATTGCCGTTCAGGTTGGCGGCGTAGCAGGCGACACCTTCGTCAAGGACGATGCCAACGCCGTTGATGTTTGTTTGGCGAAAGGTGGTGTCACGGCAACGACCGGGGTTGGAGGAGCCGGTGGTGCGGCGGCATCCGGCATCGGTTCACTCACGAGGAGCGGCGGAGCTGGAGCAGACGGCCAGGGCAGCTCCAGCGTCGGCGGCGGCGGCGGCGGGGCGGCGGGGCCGAGCGCCGACGGCACTCCGGGAGTGGAAAGTACCGGCGGTGCCGGCGAGGGCGGACTAGGAGGATTCGGTGGGCCATCGGGGGTGAGCGGCGCGCCGGGTAGCAATCTGAGCGGTCGCATCGGTCCAGGCGGTGGTGGAGGCGGTACCTTCGGAGCCGGGTCCGTCGCGGGTGGCGGCGGACGTTTCGGCGGAGGTGGCGGCGGCCAAAACGGTGTCGGTGTTGACGGCACTCCGGGTGTGGGAGGCGATGGACTCATTATCATCAGCTATACGCCCGCTTAAGCGCGAACAACTTCATCAATTACCGATCGGGGACGAGCCTTGAGAGTTCGAACATACTGAAAAGTGCACTCAGAAATCACATAGATTTTCCCTCGCCCCGATGATGAATTGGACCGACTGATTCCAGAACCCTGTATTCAAGGCAGTTAAACTGCTTACCATCAGACCGGCGTCGAGGTGTGACCTGTCAACTTCACCGACGCAGGTTCGAAGTTCAACGCATACGCGATGCGCACGCAGGTCGCGTTCTGACTGGAGATCAAGCGCCGGCATGGTCCCGTATCGACAGGAGTAGGGTTTTATGCCGGCGGAGCAAAGGGCCCCGACTTCTGGTGCGCTTTTGAAGATGGCGAGGTCGTGGTGATTGGCGATGAGCCTGCAAACACCACATGACAGGCGCCGCCGGAGATTGCTGTGTCTAGGGGCGAAGGAGATTTACTCACCGTGCCGAAGCCTCCGGCATCATTCGCAACACGATTGGCGAAGTCCGCCGCGGCGACGGCGTGTCTGAATACGGGCGTCGCGTCGACATCGCCGAGCATTGGATGTTGCAGGTAACATGACGGCAATCCATTGCGCTGGAGTGCCGAGCAGCCATCCGTCTGTTGATCGTCGGTGCAGAGCCATCGCGGATGATTCCGCGGGCTCCGGCGAGATGCAAATAATCAATCACTTGTAGATCGGAGCAGGCGAGACCCCGCGCGCATAGTTCGCGCCCTCGCTACTGCCGCGCAGGTCAGGACCGAAGCTGATATATTGAGCCAGCCTATGTTGAATGTCGGCAAGCGGTTGCTCATCATCGGGCGTCAAAAACCTGCGGCCTTGGTTGGGGATAATGACCCGCCAGCCATCTTTCTGATGCGGTACTACAGCCAGCGAAGTGCGGGAGCGGCGTCCAGCATCGAGTTCCTCAGAGATGAGCCAACCTAAATCGATGCTGGAAATACGCTGCTTAGCCATAGCGTCCCCCGGCGGACTCAGGTTCGTCAGCCTCGACATATGAACAGTGGATACCGGTCGGAAGCTTTTTCCCATCAAACAGGACCCATTAAGCGAAAATGGGTTTTTATATCAAAAACTGTGCCCACGTGAACCTTCACTCGGGGCGAGTGCCACCTACCTCGCTCATTCAATCGCCCGGTCGCGTACTTTGAAAATTGGTAAGCTCAACGGACCATCACTTTTTGGTCGCTTTTCACTGGCGGGTCGCCGATAGCGGCGATGAGTGATGATGGGCGATCATCCATCGATCACCTCGCTTCACGACGACCATCGTAAAGCGTGACGGCCGAGGTGCATTGGCCTCTGAGGCGCGCGCAAAAGTATAAAAGCCCGTTCCAACAATCTCAGTATCACTGAGTGCGATAGTCCGCCTCTCAACGAGCGTGTTTTTGCGTCCACTACCAGGCAAATCTTGAAAGTATGTTTTTATCGCTTCGCGCCCCTCCGAAATGATCGGACTTGTCGTTCCGAGCAGTATCGCGTCCGGGGTATAGAGATTCACTAGAGCATCGCGATCATTCGCCGTGTAAGTCGCCGACCACTGATCTATGACAGCGTTGGCTTCTTCGACTGGCCCCGCAGTTGCCGATGCCGCCGACAAGACGAGCATGAAGCTCAACCATAGCAGATGGTCAGGCACTTTAAGCTCCTATCGTTTTCCTCGTCACCCCAATTCGACTAGCCGCGGGCCGGCTTCTCAGTGCTTGCAATTGAATGCTGCAGTTCGGGCATCAGCCGCAAGGAACGCCGCATGCTCGTGCAATCTGTCCGGATGTTCTCGGAGAAACTTTTCAACAATCAGCCGGATTTGCTGCGGTCCCGATTCAGAGCGAGGACAGTAAAAACCAGTTCCAAGGGTCGTTCCTAGAGGCAATCCTTCCGACAGGCCGAGCACGTAGGCAGCGCACGCCATCTGATCGAGATTGCCCTGCTTCTGGCAATTTGCGTGAAGGTCCGCCCCAGTCAGAGCCAAAGACGGAGGTGGAGCGCTCAACCAAGCGAGGAGCGCTGCGGCTGTAATCGCTTTTCTACTCATCTGGATTTCACTTTCAGCCCCAGCTCGACAAGCCTGCGGATGGCTTCTGGGCGCGATAAATCAGCCTCGCCTTGCTTCGCAATCCAGGCGTCGACGGTAGCCAATGGCTCATCCAAAAGCCTGACGCCTATAAGCGTGCCCTTGCCAGTAGTGACCGGCCGACCGCGCCTCTTTTTTGTGATAACACGAATTGACTTTCCCATGAATTAGGGATAACACAAAATCAGGCCGAGGGGAAGCTGAGAACTTCCGCCTCGGCCCTAACCCGAACCATGAAGGGCTTATTCCAAATGACCCAGGCTGACCGCGTGCATAGCACGCCACCCACAAACACGTCTTCACGTCGGAAATTCCTCGCCCAGGCCGCTGCGGCGGTCGCTGGTGGGGCTGCCATCAGGGCCGCGCTTACGCTCGGAGAGGCAAATGCTTCCGAGCGAGTCCAGGACCCTATCTTGGCGGCAATTGAAGCTCATAGGACTGCGCGCGCCGCGCTTGTGGCCGCTGTGGATTGGCATTCGGCTTTAGAAAGGGAGTTGCCTAAGGATAAGCGCCGTTCATTCGTTACGGTTTGGGATCAGACCATTGTGGAAACGGATGATCCCCGGTGGATCGACTGCGAGTTCACCGTGATCCGTTGCCATTCCGCCGAAACCGAGGCTGCTTGCACATTGATCAGCATCCTGCCGACTACGATGGCCGGCGTTGCAGCACTGCTTCGATATACGGTCGATGCCGACACGGATGGTGAGGGGTGGCCTAGGGGGTTGCAATCAGACGACGGCAAGAGTCGAGACTGGCAACATTTCCTAATCGCTAATTTGGCTGAAATCATACCCGCGTTGAGCAACGAATGCGCCTGATCCAGCTTTTGGTGACCCTCTACCGCCTGAGATTCGCGCGATGGTGGTGGCAAGCCAAGCGTTTCTTAACTTCCCGCGGCTAGGATCAGATCAATCGCGGTCAGACACCGCGAGGGTGTAATGCGTACAAAGCCGCCGCTGTTTCAACCCAGCGGCGGCTTTTTCATCGTGGATCAGAAGCTATCGAAACTGCGCTCGGTAACGCTAATTTCAGCAAGTGCCATCTTCGCTGCAAACTCGGCAATCGAATAATTCTTGCGCCCGTCGCTGATAGTCACATCGGTGAATTGTTTTGCAATCTGCCATTCAATGGCTTTCGCGTAAGCCTCTTCAGCGCTTTTTGTGCATGCAGAAATGACGTGCCCACTGGACATGGCTTCAAGCTTATAAGGCATCTGTCGCTCTATACCCATTGGTCGCGGTTGGCATTATAGCTTGCGCTACACCGCGCAACTTCGAGTCAGTACAGCCAGACGACTGCAAATAGCGCCACCATCACGGCTAACGACCCAGCCGCGACAATAAACAGTCCGGACTCAACTCGATCTATCATTCCCGCAGATTGCAGACGTCAGGCAATAGCGCGTTGACGTATGTCAAGGTGCGCCGAGGCCAACGCGATTGACCAATACGCGTAGGAGGCGCTTGCGCGACTACTTTCTTACAAGCCGAATGGCGTTGGTTGAGTGCTGCGCCGTCGGTGTCGGCGGCCGTAAGATGAGCCGGCTCCGACGCGGGGCTGGGGGTACGCCGGAGCCGTCCTCTTCGATAGCCTCGGTCGTCCCCAGTCGACATCCAAGCTTAACTGCCCCGTCCTTACCGGCGGGCTTTTTCGTGGTGCGCTGTAACGATAGGACCATTCCTCGATGGGGAGTATTGCGCGTGCCTCATTCAATCAAATGGACGGACGACGAGGTTGCCAAAGTGAGGAACCTTGATGGAAAGGTTCCTGCTCGACAAATCGCCGCGGAGCTAGACCGGACCCCGTTGACTCCGTGCACTAAAAACCGGCGGGGTGGTCTGTTTTGACCATACAGTGCACTGCGCCTCTGATCTAATCTGGCCATGATTTTCACCGCCGCCCAATGTCGAGAGAAAGCCGCTGCTAAGCTAGCGGAC
>CADEDX010000351.1 GCA_902826195.1 uncultured Bradyrhizobium sp.
GGACATGTGGGAGACTCCGAGAGCGGGCGAACCACCCCGGCGGCTCGCTCTCGCCATGCGCCGGGCTCGCCTGAGGTCCCGGTAATCCTCTCGCTCTCACGCCGCGGCCTTGACGGCGCGCCACCACGCGACGCGCACCTCGCGCGTGGCGTTGGCGAGCCGTAGCAAAAGGTCGCCGTGGCAGGCGCACGGCGCGCAGAAGCACACGAGATCGCGTCCGCGCAGTTCCTCGAGCGCACGCAGCAGATGGTGCTGGTCCGCCAGCCATCGCTCGTACTTGGCGATGACGGCCGCGCGGTCGCCGTCGCGGCCGATCCGGAACGGATTGCCCCATTTGCTGCCGCGCCCGATGTAGACGGCGCCTGCCGGAATGCCCGCGTGATGCTTGTTGAGAACCCTGCACATTTTCTGTTGTCTCCCGACCTTCGCGTTGCGGTGGACTGACGACGGGCGCGGTCCAGCATCGGATGTCACGCGAGGCTCCTCCGCCGCGGCGGGAACGGCTTGCCCGTTGACAGCCGATGTGCCGCGCCCAGACAGGACACGACGCAACATTGGTTGGGAGCGGCGACGGGTGCAGGGTTCTCAACAAGCATCGCGCGTGCGGTAGCCGGCGCGTCGGAGAAGGTGATGAAGTGGTGTTCGTCCGGACGTCCTGGTAGCAACGTCGCTTCGCCCGCCGGACTAAGGTCAGATATCGCTTCCGGGCGCGACTTGCTCGATGAACTCCTCGAGAGGATCGTTGGTGGACTTGCCAAGGATGGCGTCGGCCGAGATCACGACGACGGCGCCGCCGAAGCCGTCGACGCGCATGCGCGAGCATGTGAAGGAGGATACCGCCGACACATATCTGAGCGTCGTCGAACGCCGGACGATATCCTGAACGATGAACTCCCAGGAGGTCTGGCTGAGATCGAAATCCAGGTGTGCCTCCTGAAGCTCTTCGCCCTTTAAGCTTGCCAGCAGCTTCGTGACGAAGCTGTTGGCGGTGTTGTCCACATCGAGTTGAGACGCGGCGAGCGCGGCCTCGAGCGCCGCGCGCGCGACGATGAACGTGTCGGCTGGTTGCGACTCGGCAAAGAAATACCAACCGTCTCCGTCGCGCTCGGCTTCGAAGACGTGGGACAGAAGCAGACGTTCGAGCGGGGTCATGTCCGCTTCGGGAATCGTCTGTTGGATGTCGGTGGGAGTAAAGTAGTCAGCCATTTTCGTTCTCCTGAACATGCGATGGCCCGACGCTCCTTGCGCCGAGCGCTGGGCCGAGTGGGACTTGGATGGGGAAGGCTCTCGACGAGACGAGGTCTCAGAGCCGCCAGGTCGCAACGATTTCTTGTTCCCGGCGGTGATAATCGAGCATCTCGCGGTAGAACCGCTTACGCGCTATGCGACACCGGGGGTCGCGAAGCGCTTGCAGAGTGAGCTTGCGCGCTGCCGCGCGAACCACCGCACGCCAACTATCATGCACGGTGATATTCAGGCGCAAATACGTGCCGTACATTGTCAAGCTCCGTCTGCGGTCGAAGAAACCGGCGGCTCAACCTCGCACGAGATGCGCCGCGTGCGGCTCATCCAGGGTTCGGGACGGATGCACCTCACCCAATCGGCGAAGGACGGGATGTATCCGAGATCCTCGATAACGTGCTGCTCACCGACCCAGCGTGTCGGAATAACGCGGCCGGACGACAACGTGATGGTCGGACCAAAGATGGTCTCGGCCATGAAGATGCCCTCGGCGTGATGGCGGAGCGCGCGGTGCCGAAAATCCGCCGTGATCTGCTTGCTGGCATCGAACCAGTTATGGATTGGCAGATAGTCATCGACTGCCCCGCCCCATTTCTTCACCGAGGAGAGCGAATGATGATAGGGATGCGCCATTGCTTCCTCCCTCAGAACACATGCTGGGTGTATTCGGAGGTTTCGATCTGCTCATTGAAGTTGAGCGCGATCGTTCGCTCGGCGACGTCGAACAGAAAGTCACCGTAGGCGCCCTGGTTATTCTCCCATCCGGAGTAGGTCTGCTCGAGGAGGTCGTAGACAAGCTTCTCGATCGCGTCCTTCACCGACAGGGTTTGCCGCGTGACAATCTGGTTGCCGCATTCGACCCGCGCAATCTCGACATGGATGCTCTGGAGATCCGTGTCACCGCCCTCTCCGTCCGCGACAGCGCCGTCGATTTGCCCCTCATCGGCATAGCCGTTGAATGTGACCTCCACGGTGTCGATGCGCGCACTGGCGAGCGCGTCGAACAGCGCTGTCTTGTTCTCGGAGAGAGTGGAGTTGCATACTCTGATAAATTCCTGGTCCCGCAGGAGCCAGGAGGCAGAATCGAAACCCGAGCCGGGTGTTGAAGTATCGTCGGTCATGATGGTGCTCCCAAGACGATGAAGCCCGGCGCGAGGGCCGGGCCGAGAGATGAAGGGGAAGTGGTCAAGAACTGCGGGGCGGCGGATGCCGCCCCGCAGCGATGGCCTATTCCGCCGCGACGGCGTGCGCCTGCTCGCTCTCGCCGCCGTCGGTCGATTCCTCGTCACCGCCGGAGAGAAATTCGGGAAGCGGCTCGGACGGCGCGTCAGAGCTGTCTGAAGGCGAAGCCACGGCGGCGATGCGCAGGGGCTCGGGGAGCCAGCCGGCGCCCTCGAGCAGGCGCTCGGCTTCCTTCGCCATCTCCGACTTCTTGAGATGGTCGATGAGCTGAGCCGAGGATTCGCCCCTCGCCTCGCGGATCGCATCGAGGATACGGCCCTTGGTGACACGGCCGAGATAGTTGTCGACCGTCGGACGCCAGCCGGCCTCCACCATGTCGAGACCAACTGCACGGGCGAGCCGATCAGCCTGATCGAGACGGCGCTGCAGCCCATGGCTGGTAATGCCGGGCCCGCCATGGCGATCGACCTTCTCGAACAGGGCATTCACGCCGAAGGAAACACAATGGGCGAGCAGGGCCAGCCGGCTGGCATCGTCGAGCGCAACCAGCCAATCCCACAGGGCAGCCTCGTCGGTCGGCATGTCGGCTCTCCAGCCCTCATGCCGAGTGGCGATCGATCTGGCGGACGCGCTTTCCTTCAATTCGGGCGCCTGGATGGAAAGCTGCACATGACGCACGCCGGCCTCGATACAGCATGGACCGTAAGTCCGATGGAAGGCGTCGAGGCAGAGCTTGTGCAAGAGCGCCGTCATCGCGACCTGCGGTTGGGCCGCAACCGCGTCCTGCAGCGCCAGCGTCCGGTGCGCGGTAAGCTCGATGACGAGCCGGTCGGGCAAGGGCCGGATGGCATCATCCTCTTCCTCATCCGGCGGTACCTGCCCGGCCATGGTAATCACGCTGCCCTGGACCGGCGGTGTGGGTTGAGCACCATCGTCGGAGCCAGGCGTTGCGGGGCCGGATTCAGGATCGGGCTCGACTACTGCCGCAGCGAACGCCGCTTCGTCCTCGCGGCGGACATAGCCGCGCGCGACCTGCACCGTCCCATCGGTATCGATGCTGACGAAGGCGCCGCCGTGCGGGATGGCGGCCGCGTCGAAAATATGCGGCCAGTCCTCGAAGGCCGCGAGGGCCTGCTCGAGTTCGCCGAGCCGCGTGTCCGCCTCATCCGGTATTTCGTCGGCATCCTCGTATTTCTCCTGGAGCGCCGTATACTCGGCCTGGAGCGCATCGAGGCTTGCTTGTTCCTCAACGGTGAGATCGGCCGGTTCGCTTTCGAGCCGGCGCAGCCCGTGATCGTAACCGTAGGGGAAGCTCGGGGCGATTTCGATCCACTTCCACCCTTCGGCCGCGATCGTCTCGGCTTCGGTGCGGAGCTTCTCGGCGACAAGACGGTCGAGCAGCGCGATGTCCTCGAGCCAGCCACCACCGTCCTCCTCGAAGAGATCGTGCAGCACGTTGCCGCCGGCCGCCTCATAGGCAGCGAGACCGACGAAACGGGCGCGCTTGTCGGTGGCCTTCACCGCACGCTCGGTCAGAACGCGCCTGATCTGATACGGCTCGCTATAACCGGACCGGTTGACGTTCTCCCAGACCTGTTCCTGCCGAGCATGATCGGCCGTGACGGAGAACGCCATCAACTGCTCGAGCGACATGCCGTCGTCGGCGTACACATCGAGCAATTTTGGCGAAACTGCCGCAAGTCGCAGGCGCTGCTTCACAACACCGACGGATACGAAGAAGATGGCCGCGATCTCCTCCTCGGATTTGCGTTGCTCGCGCAGGGTCTGGAATGCACGAAACTGGTCGAGAGGATGAAGCGCGACGCGATGGACGTTTTCGGCAAGCGAGTCCTCTTCCGCGGAAATCTCGCCACCGGCTTCCTTGATGACGCAGGGGATCGGCGCCGTCTTCGCAAGGCGCTTCTGCTTCACCAGCAATTCGAGCGCACGATAGCGTCGGCCGCCGGCTGGCACCTCCCACATGTCGGTTTCGTTGCCATCGGCATCAAGGATGGGACGAACGTTGAGACTCTGTAATAGTCCACGGCGACCGACGTCCTCGGCAAGATCCTCGATCGAGATACCGGCCTTCACGCGCCGGACGTTGGACTGCGAGAGCACGAGCTTGTTGAAGGGAATGTCGCGCGATCGCGACAACTTGATCTTCTGAACGGCCTTTGCCATGTCAGTTTCTCCAAGAACGGGCGGCCGAGACCTTCTCTCGGCCTCCAACCCGTTCAAGGAGCGAAGCGCCGCCCTCTTACTCTAAGAGGGCAGCGCCACGCAGGAGACGAACCGAGAAGCGTGAAGAATGAAGCCAGGGTACGAAAGATCGTCCTGGCTTGGCAGGGGTCAGCCGGCGCGATCCAAGAGCTTCTTCGCCTTCGCCTCCATGTCGAGGCGAGCATCCTGATGCGGCTTGTCGCGCGCGACGGCCGTGATGCCCTGCACGAAATCGAAGATGCTTTCAGGCGGGCGGCCCTCCTCCGCCAGCACGGTTTCTATCACCTTGGCTGTCTCGGCCTTGGAGAAGCCGCGGCGACGCAGAAACTCGGTGCGATCCTCGTCACTATGTGCCACGATCCGCTCGCGCGCAGCCTTGATGCCATTGACGAAGGGCATGGGAGACGAGTTGGCGAAGTTCAGCAGCGCAGGGGCCGCTTCGTGAGCAAAGCGGGACGAGGCGTACTTGGAATGGCGAATGATGATCTCCTCGAAATCTTCCACGCCCCATAAATTCCGGTTCTGACAGACTGCGCGGAGATAGAAGCTCGCCATGCCGAGCGTTTTCGCCCCAACCTCCGAATTCCAGCAGTAGAAGCCGCGGAAATAGAGGTCGGGCGAGCCGTCGCGGAGACGACCCGCTTCGACCGGGTTCAGGTCATCGACCAGGAAAAGGAAAACGTCCCTGTCCGATGCATAGAGGGTGGTCGTGTCCTTGGAGATGTCGACACGGGGATTGTAGGTCCCGGTCGACCAGTCGAGCACCCCCGGCACCTTCCACCGCGTATCACCGGTGCCATTGCCGGCGATGCGTTGCACGGCCTCAACCAACTCATGGTCAAAGATCCGGCCATAGTCCGGGCTGGTGACGGCACGAAGCTCAATCCGGCCATCGTCGGTCTCGAGCGTTTTGATCTGTTCGGCACGATCGGCGGTCAGGCCATATTGCAGGTTGATGGCTGCGAGGGGTGCTGGGAGTTGCCGGAGGTAAGCCGCCGGAGCGCCAACCTGGCTTGCAAGCTGCCCGAAGCTCCAATGAGTCGGCGCGACCGGTTTGTCCGAGCCGGGCAGCATCAGGACCAAACGCTCGGGATCGCCGCGGCTCGCCTCGACATGAATGAGCGCGCTTTCGACCACGCGCGTGCGGCTGCGGTCCGTGCGATCACGCACCGTGCGCGCCAGCTCGTTGAGCGACAGATAGCGCTCATCTGCCGGACGGGAAAACCACTCGGAGGATACCCGACCGACGCGCTCGCCGCGGCTCACGTCCACCCTGTAACCGCCGCTGGCGTCGCGGCGGGCATCAAGAATCTGCATGTTCATGGGAGCAATCTCCATGACGGGCGCTGGAAGACTCTCCTCCAGCCCTCAACCCGTCACGACCCGCTCGTGCCTGCACTCTTCCTCTCGCTTGGCGCGGCCTCAGCGCGCACGACGGGTTACGAAGCGACCGAGTGAAACCGCAAACTCCGCGTCAGGGATGGAGCCCGAAGGGTGAAAACCCAGCGCAAGCCGGGGTTTCAGCGAAGCCGACAGCCCGGTCCCGCAGGGAGACGCCCGTTCTTAAGCGCGCGAGCGTGCGCCCCGGTCACATCGGAAGAATCCGGCTAATTTCCCTGATAGTCCGTCTGCGATATCTTGCGGGCGATAGGTCGGAAGATAGCCAGGATAATTCAGCGGCATCGAGCCGCAGAGATGAAAAGGATCTGCGATAACCGCAACAACACGCCCGTCTCCAGATACTCCTCGGCGCCGACGCCCAACAGCCCTGAGGCAGGGATGGCGCGCATTCGGATTGTGGATCAGCGCCGTTCCTTCTCGCCACGCAGCACGGCCTCGGCTTCAGGATTTCAATCGACGATGCGATTTCCTCGGCTGGCAATTCCCCTGCGACCCGCCGTGGTCACGCACCTTGTCCAGCCGGCCTTTGCATGTTTTTGCAGGGCTTCTGCGTGAGGGTGCCTGTAGACGTTGCGGCATCCATAGGAAATCACAAGCGTACAATCTCCGTTGTTCGGCGTTGGTACGGTCGCCACCCCCGCGCTAAATCGCGCGCCGTGATGGGTGGCGATAAGGTGATCGACGTTCTTTGCCTTGGCGTGCATGAGATGGTCATAGTACGCATCGCCGGTCAGCAAGGCGGATCGCCCACTGGCGAGCGTAACGAGTACGGTCAACCCGCTGTCATTAAGATCGCCGGCAGGCCCCCGGCTCTGCACCAACTCGCCAAACGGAAAGCGGAGTCGTGCGGTGGCCGGCCGCACCAGCAGATTGCCTTTTCCTAAAAGAATTCGCGCCAGCCTCGCGGCGCCAGGTCCCAGCGGCTGATTGGGAACTACCCAGGGACACTCAAGCAGATGCGGTAGGTGAAAGGCCCCGTGAAGGTGATCCCAATCCCAATGCGAGAGAATGATCGGCGGCTTCTCGCTTCGCTCGATGTTGAAATCGGTCGGAAAAGTGTGGCGATTGAAAGAGATCGGAAATCCAACATCGAAATGCAGGATGGCGCGGCCGGCATCGTCGCGTAGCGTGATGAAATTGGCCTGACCGACGTCCCTCACCAGCACAGATGCCGGCAGCGCGACGCTTTTGAGGATCGTTGGTATTTCGTCGCGTCTCGCCGGCC
>CADEDX010000352.1 GCA_902826195.1 uncultured Bradyrhizobium sp.
CCGAACATGCGGCTGAACACGCGCGACAGATGCGCGGTATCGGCAAACCCAGCATCCATTGCGGCCGTCCGCACCAGTTCGCGCTCGGCCATTCTCACCGCGGCATGCTGCAGCGCCGACCACAGCTTGAACCGGCGAAATGTCAGCCCGGTGGCCGCCTTGAAGCAGCGGAGCGCGCGCGTCCGCTCCATGCCCAAGCGTCGCATCAGTTCGTCCTGCGACACGCGGCGCATCGGATCGGCCTGCATCGCCCGTATGATGTCCGCTACTTTCGGCGGCAGCGGATCGCTCGCAAAGGCGAGCCTTTCGCGCAATTCCTGGAGCGCGCAGGGATCGCCGCCGATCGAGCGGCGCGCCAGCGCTTCCAGACTGCCCTTCAGCACGACAGCCAGTGGCGCCTCGAACGGAAATGCCAGTCCGTTGAGATAGACGACATCGGCGCCTCGGCCGAGCCAGACGCTGTGCACGATGTCAGGCCGGACCAGCAGCACGTCGCCCGTCACACGCACGCCGGCATGCTCGACCGCGATCGGGCCCGCCCGCCCCGCCAGCACCGCCGTGACGACGTTCGGATGCGCCGCGAGGCGCGTGACGGGGATCGGCAATATCGCGCTGGTAAAAGGCGTTTCCGCGACCGGCATGGCTCCCCACTATCGGCAACTTTATCGCCCGGCGCAAATCCGCAAAGACGCGCGATATGGGGCGTCGGATGCGTCCGGCGATTGCCGGAAGCCGGAACCGCAAATCTGTCGTGCGGCCATCCTTCGAGACGGCCGCTTCGCGGCCTCCTCAGGATGAGGTCCAACGTGTTGAAACACAACGACCTCATGCTGAGGAGCGAGCAACGCGAGCGTCTCGAAGCATGGACAGCATGCGACTCACATAGCTCCCATGGTCGGTATTAGCGCTGGATCCCGGCGCGGGCGAACGCGGCCTGAGTTTCCCCGCCGTTCATGTAGACGTCCTTGCGCACCACCTCGCCGCGGGAATCGACGGTGACGACGTCGAGCATCTCGACCCTAGCCGTGAACGGCGTGCCGCCCGGCTCCTTGAGCGCAAGGACCATGGTCCATTCGAAAACCCAGTGATCGTCGCCGTAGAGCCGGCGGCCCATCTCGAACGTAAAGTCGAACTTTTCGAACGTATCGATGCAGCGCTTCCGCAAGGCCTCCCGCCCGTGGACGGCGGCGGAGCCGTCATGGACGTGGAAGACCGTGTCCTCCGAATGGAGCGAGACGATCAGGTCCGGGTTCCTGGTCTCCCAGCCGACGTGATAGCGTTCGAAGACATCGCGAAGCGGCGTTGCGTGTTTGGCAAGCGCTTTAGCCGTCATTGGTTTCCTCCCCTTGGTTGAGAAGGAAACTAGCGCGTGCGGCCGTTTTCACGTTGAACAAACGTGCGGCCGCGGTCATTGAGTCCGTCAGGCGCGCTTCGCTTGCTCCGCGGACGAATAGAGCATCTCCTGCTCCCGGCGAACGCGAACGGCGGGCAGCGTCTCGTCGATCACCACATCGGCCCAGGTGATGCAGGAATCCTTGGCGACCGGCCGGGTCAATCGCACATTATGCGCTAGGCCCAGCGGCAGATATCCGTGTGACAGCGACGTGCGGGCGGGCGTCAGCTTTCCGAACACCGTATAGCCGCCCTCGCCGTCGAGCGTATCGCCCGGCTTCAGATCCTTCTTGGCGGTCGCGGCGACGTCGGCATTGAAGCAGGTCGCGACGCCGGTCGGCTCGCCGCGCAGCGCGATGGCGGCGACGGAAATGCCGAGCTCGAGGCCGATCAGGTGCCACTTCTTGTAGGAACTCATGTAGCGGCCGGACGGATCGGTGACGACATTGTACTCCTCAAAACAGTTCCGGATGTACTCGCTGTCGCCTTCGAAGCAGACCCAGACGCCTTTTCTGATATCGTTGGGAATCGGTTTGCCGTCGGCCGTGAGGCAGGACACGACCTCAACCTGTCCCTTGGCTTCGAGAACGCCGCCTTCCGCGCGCGGACGCATCAGAGTCGGAATGTCGTCCACCGATCCAGGCGGGAACGCGAGGCCCTGCGACGGCGCTTCCAGTCCGGTGGCGTTGGCCATCGCGGCCGACTCGATCGCCGGTTTTGAACCATCGAGAAACGCATTGAACATTTTTGGATTCATGCCGCCGCGGGCCGCCTGCTCGGCCGTCAGGCCCCAGTGATCCCACACCGTTTCGGGCGTCGATTCTCGGTATTTTGGTAGCCATTTGTGGCCGCGGCCGGCCGCGACCACCGGAAAACCGCTGGCCCGCGCCCAGTCGACGAGATCGCAGGCGAGCGCCGGCTGATCGCCATAGGCCAGGCTGTAGATCACGCCCGCCTGCTTCGCCTTGTGGGCCAGGATCGGGCCGCAGAACGCATCGGCCTCGACCGTCACGTTGATGATCGGCTTGCCCGCCGAAAATGCCGCCAGACAGTGCTCGACGGCGGCCACCGGATTGCCGGTGCACTCGGCGATCACGTCGATGCCGTGGAATTTGACCAGCGCTTCCCAGTCGTCGCCGAGGTGCGTCGTGCCGTGCTTCAGCGCGCCGTCGAGCGACGCCGCGCCATAGCGCGCCTCGGCCCATCCAACGCGCTTCAGGTTCTCGATCGCGTGCGCCGGCGACAGATCCGCGATGCCGACGATATGCACGCCGGGCGTCCGCAGCGCCTGATGCAGATACATCGCGCCGAACTTGCCGGCGCCGATCAGTCCAACCCTGACGGGGCGCCGCTCCGCCTCGCGCGCGAGGAGTTTTGCATAGAGGTTCAAACAATCTCTCCCGGTCAGCGCTGGTGCGCCTGCGCCCATTCGCCTACAAGCATGCGGTCGCTCTGTCGACCAACAATAAAAGGGAGGAAGGGGAATGAGAAGGGTGACGGCTCTGTCGCTGGCGGTTTCGGCATTCAGCCTATTGATGGCCCCGCTGGCCTCGGCGCAGACGGACTACCCGAACCGGGCGATCACCGTGGTCGTGCCGTTCGCGGCGGGCGGCGCCACCGACGTCATCGCCAGGATCGTCGCGGAAGGCATGTCCAGGCAGCTCGGCAAGCCGATCGTGGTCGAGAACGTGGCCGGCGCCGGCGGCACCCTCGGCTCGATCCGCGTCATGCGCGCCGCGCCCGACGGCTACACGCTGCTGACCGGGCACATGGGAACCCATGCGTCGTCCTACGCCCTCTATGAAAAGCGGAAATACGACCCCCGCACCGATTTCGAGCCGATCGGCCTGATGGCCTCGGCGCCGATCGTGGTGTTCGGCCGTAAGGATCTGCCGGCCAAGACATTCCAGGAATTCATCGCCCTGATGAAGGAGAAGGGCGCCGACTTCAAGGTCGGCCACTCCGGCGTCGGATCCAACGCGCACCTCACCTGCACCCTGCTGAACGCCTTGGTCGGAACCAAGCCCACCGAAATCCCCTACCGCGGCAACGGCCCGCTGATGAACGATCTGCTCGGCGGCGCCATCGACTATTCGTGACCAGGTGATCACGGTCACCCCGCAGGTTTCGGCCGGCACGATCAAGGCGTTCGTCGTCGCCTCGCCGCGGCGCTCGAAGGTTTTGCCGGGCACGGCGACGTCGGAGGAAGGCGGGCTGAAGGCCTATCAGGCCGATGCGTGGACGGCCCTGTTCTCCCCGAAGGGATTGCCCATCATGGCGAAGGTCCATGCGGCCTATGCCAAGGCGATGGCCGACCCGGATACGATCGGCAGGCTCGAAAAACTCGGCGCCGTGGCACCCGCGCCCGACCAGCAGTCGCGGGTCTATCTGAAAAGCCTTGTCGCCGGTGATGTCGACCGGTGGACCAAGGTGATCACGGACGCCAAGAGCAGCATCGCGGATTGATATCGTTCCGCTCGCTCGGGCGAAACGGTTCAGGCGCGCTTGCCGGTTCGCTGGCCCAACGGCGCGTTGCGACGCGCGCGCTTGCCGCGCGCGATCTCCGTCGCCAGCGCGTCCAGTTTCGGCTCCCAAAAACTTCTGAACTGGCCGATCCATGCGTCCACTGCCTGAAGGCCGGCGGCATCCACTGAGTAAAGGCGGCGCTGGGCGTCGGCGCGCACCCTCGCAAAGCCGCTCTCGCGCAACACCTTCAGATGCTGCGACACCGCCGCCTGCGTGATCCCGAACTCCGCGCCGATCGCCTCCACCACTTCGCCGGACGTCATTTCGCCCGGGCCAAGCAGTTCGAGGATGCGGCGGCGCACCGGATCGGAAAGGACTTCGAAGACGTGCATCAGCTTCCTGTGCCGGGGTGGGCGATATCGGGCGGCAGCTCACCGCGATAGAACGCGATCGTACGGTCCGAGCGTTCTTTGGCCGAGATCGGGTCGACACCGCTTGCGACATGCGCCGCGCGCCAGAATTCGCCGCTCTCGCTCATGAACGCCTTGCCTTCGGGAGAAACCATCCATGCCTCGGCGGTCGCGTGGTCGACCGACGCGCCCGTCGCAAGATAGCGCTCGAGGCCCGCGATGGCGAGATCCCAGCCGATTCCGACCGCGCCGGGACCGAACTGATTCCAGTGGTCCTCAATGATCGCGGTGTGCTCCAGCGTCAACCGCGCCTGGTCGCGCTCCGCCGCGAGCGCGACGTCGATCCAGCTCAGCGCGCCGCCGAATTCCCAGGTGGCGGCGAAATGCGTCGGAGGCTTGCACGCCGTGATGGTCCCGCCCGCATTGCCCTTGAGCTGGTACTTTCCGCCCACTTGAAGGTCGCCCTCGACCGGCAAAAACCAGCGCGCGATGCGCTCTTTGCTGGTCAGCGCGTCCCAGAGATCATCGACGCTGGTGTCGTAGAGCCGCGTCAGCGTCACCGCGCTGGCTGGTTTGCCGTCCTTCTCCAAGTTGCGCACCGAGCGCGTGACAAGTCCCAACACCCTCGCGACGTCGATATCCATTCCGGACCTCCCTGCGTTTTCCGGCGAACGAATACCGTTACTCACTTATATAAGTCAATACTTATACAACGGCGTAGCGCTTGACATCATGGCCCGGGCTTTATCGGAACCGCGGCAACCCTCTGATTTTTCAGCGTTACGGGCGCCCGCAAAAAACTGCATGGGCGATGTCGGGACGGCGTGCGTTCGAACGTCCTTTGGCCGAAAAGCAACCGTCACCGCTGCCCAGTGAGGCACTTCAAGGAAAGACCCGATGAACAAGAACACGATCTGCCTCTGGTACAACCACGACGCCGAAGAAGCCGCGAAGTTTTACGCAAAGACGTTTCCGAACAGCAGCGTCGACGGGATTCATAAAGCCCCCTCCGACTTTCCGGGCGGCAAGGCCGGCCAGGTGCTGACGGTGCAGTTCACCGTGTGCGGCGTGCCCTGCATGGGCATTAACGGCGGTGACATGTTCAAGCAAAGCGAGGCGTTCTCGTTCCAGATCGCGACCGAGGACCAGGAAGAGACCGACCGCTACTGGAACGCGATCGTCGGGAATGGCGGCACGGAGAGCGCCTGCGGCTGGTGCAAGGACAAGTGGGGCCTCTCGTGGCAGATCACCCCGCGCGTACTGACAGACGCGATAGCCAGGGGCGGCGACGTCGCCAAGCGTGCGTTCGAGGCGATGATGCCGATGGAGAAGATCGACATCGCGACGATTGAGGCCGCGGTGCGGGGTTGAGGCAGCGGCGTCAGCCGCCCGCCACCAGATCCTTCGCCAGCGCCATGTAGGCCGGCAGCGTCACGGGATCGTTGACGGCGTTGCCGGCGGCCGGATGCGAGGCATAACGGGCGATCACCATCTCGGCCTTGGGATCGATATAGATGCCCTGCCCGTGAACGCCGCGCGCCATGAAGGCGCCGTGCGCATTGTGCGTGATCCACAATTGATGGCGATAAGACGCACCGGGCAAGGTGGTGTAGCCGGCCGGCTTGAATTTTGCGGGATCGCCGCCGCGGGCGACCTCCTCGACGAATTGAGACGGCACGATCTGGCGGCCGTTGAAGCGGCCGTGGTTACGGATCATCTCGCCGAAACGGGCGAGATCGCGCAACGTGGTCGACAGCCCGCCGCCGCCGCTTTCGGTGCCGATGCGGTCGACGTGATAATGCGCGTCCTCTTCCGCCCCCATCGGAATCCAGATGCGCTCGGAGAGCAGATCCGACAACGTCTGGCCGCTCGCGCGCCGGCAGATGAAAGCCAGCACGTCGGAATTGACCGTCTTGTAGGCAAACGCCTTGCCGTGCTCGCCCTGCTTCTTCTGCGCGCACAGGAAATCGAAAATGTTGGTGGCGCCTTCATAGCCCGGCTCGATCGGCGCCATGCCGTTCGCCCGCCGCAGTCCGAACACGCCGGAACTCTTGTCAGTATAAACTTCCGTGTATTCGAGGCCGGTGGTCATATCCATCGCCTCGTGCACGCGCGCATCGCCGAACGCGCTGGCCTTCAGCTCCGGCACATAGTCGGTGATCGGCGCCTGCGGATCGATCTTGCCTTCCGCCACCAGAATGCCGGCGAGCGTGCCGGTGAACGACTTTGTCACCGACATCCCGATATGCGGCTTGTGCGGCTTCAGCGCGCCAAAGTATCGTTCATAGATCAGCTTGCCCCGGTGCAGCACGGCAATTCCGTCGGCATAGGTTTCCTCCAGCATTTTCGAAAATGTCATCGGCCGCCCGTCCATGGTGACGGAAGCGGATGCGCCGATATCATGCTCCTCGCGCGGCAGCACCGACGCGGGCCCTGCCCCGCGCCAGACGTTTACGGTCGGCACCAGCTGGCGGATGTTGCTCCAGGCCCAGCGCAGCTCGGGAAAGCTGCGGAACGAGCCATTCAGGAAGGTGACGCGTTTGTCCGGCGGCGGCGGAAAGCCCTGCATCCAGCCGAGCGCCTGCGGATCGGTTTCGGCGGCGGTCGGGGTGGCGGCGTTGCTGACTGCGGTCGCGACGGACATGAGGGGCTTACTCCGGTGGAACGATGCAGACTCGTAACATGGTGATGCGTCGTGCGCAGGCGGCGTTTGAGCAGAGGTGATCGGCGCGGCGAGCGCGCTTGACGCGTTGCCGCGGCATTCAGTTAGGCATGAGCTTGACACACCGCCAATCATGTAATATTAATAGTTACATGAGAAGAGACAGCCGATTATCAGGCGTGTTGCACGTCCTGCTTCACATGGCGGAACAGAAAGCGCCGGTGACGTCGGAGGCGCTGGCGAAAGCCATGGATACCAATGCGGTGGTCATACGACGGATCATGTCGGGGCTGCGGGATCGCGGCTATGTGCGATCGGAAAAGGGCCATG
>CADEDX010000353.1 GCA_902826195.1 uncultured Bradyrhizobium sp.
GCAGAAAGCGGCTTTGCTGCCATTGAATTGATAGAGCGCGAATCATTCGATCTCGTGTTGCTCGACGTTATGATGCCGGGGATCGATGGGATCGAAACGCTGAAGCACATTCGTTCGGAAAGATCTGCTTCCGAATTGCCGGTCATCATGGTCACTGCCAAGTCAGAAAGCGAAAACATAGTCGATGCGCTTGAACTTGGCGCAAACGACTACGTCACCAAGCCGGTTGATTTCCCCGTAGCGTTGGCGCGAGTGAACGCCCAGATTTGCCGAATGCGCGCTGAGCAGCAGGTCATCGTGGCGAACGAGGAGCTGCGCAAAGCTAACGAGGATCTTGATGCTCGTGTAGAGGAGCGTACGCAGCGGCTTATCGCCGTGAATCAGCGGTTGAAGATCGAGATTGCCGACCGCGAGGAGTCACAGGCGAGATCACAGTATCTTGCCTATCACGACTCGCTAACCGGACTTGCGAACCGGCTCTTGTTTAAGGAACAATTGGAAGAAGCCCTCAAGGACGTCGCCCTGACGCCTCATCCGCTGGCCGTCATGTTCCTCGATCTCGATGGATTTAAGGCAGTCAACGATACGTTGGGCCATTCTGTGGGAGACTTACTCCTGAAAGCGGTCGCAGTCAGACTACGTGACATCACTCCGCAGACAGATCGCATCGCGCGTCTCGGTGGTGACGAGTTCGCAATTTTGCAAATGTCCTCGGCGCAACCGAGTTCATCGATCAGCGTGGCGCAGAAGATTATTGAGGTCATAGGCAAGCCGTTCTGCATCGACGGTCATGACGTAACGGTGGGTGCCAGCGTCGGTATCGCAGTTGCTCGTCCCGGGGAAATGGATACCGAGAGCTTTCTGAAAAGCGCAGATCTCGCGATGTACAGCGCGAAATCCGAAGGGCGCGGCACCTATAGGATGTTTGATCGGGAGATGGACGTAATCGTGCAGGCCCGACGCATTCTTGAGAGGGATATGCGTACCGCACTTGCGCAGGACGGCTTTAAACTGTTTTACCAGCCCCTGGTAAATTTGCAGACAAAGAAGGTCACCGCCTTCGAAGCGCTGATGCGCTGGGAGCACCCGGAGCGCGGCATGGTACCGCCATCCGAATTCATCCCGGTCGCCGAGGAAATGGGCTTGATCGTCCATCTTGGTGAGTGGGCATTGAGGCGTGCCTGTGCTGAGGCAGTGGGATGGCCGAGCGAGATATGCGTCTCGGTGAATCTGTCGCCGCTTCAGTTCGCCAAGGGTAATCTGGTTTCCACCATCGTTAGTTCGCTGGCCTCATCAGGTCTGCCGGCGACGCGGTTGGAGCTAGAAATCACAGAATCGGTGCTGCTTGAAAAGTCGGAGCGCAATATTGCTATCCTCACCCAATTGCGCGATCTCGGTGTACGGATATCGATGGACGATTTCGGAACCGGCTATTCGAGTATCGGCTATCTGCGCAGCTTTCCGTTCGACAAGATCAAGATTGATCAATCGTTCGTCCGTGATCTGCTGGTCGATGAAGGAAGCCTTGCGATCGTACGTGCCATTGCCGGACTCGGGGTCAGCTTTGGCATGACGACAACCGCCGAAGGCGTCGAAACCGAGGAGCAGATGCGATGTCTGAATCTCGAAGGCTGCATTGAGGTGCAGGGATTCTTGTACAGCAAACCGGTCCCCGCCGATGAGATCTTGAGTCTTCTCAAGGATTTAAACGACCGCAACTGCAGCAGGCCGATCTGAGTCTGCAATAGTGGGGCTGCCGACGTTTGGTGTTTTGTGTAAATTTTAGTGAAGACAGTATTAAAGCCTGGAATGCTTGAGCCATGACAGATGCCGCTCCGGACGAGATTGACCTCGACTATGCAAGAGCCATCGCTGATCGGGCCAACCGATACATGGATCTTTACGCAATTGCTCCGACCCCAGAGAATTTTTCCATCTGGTTCAGTTATTCGCGAGGCGATGTTCCTGAACTGAAGCGTACGATCGATGTATTAATCGCAGGAAAGAAACGGTTCGACGCAATGACAAGCAGGGAGTTGCACAAAACCTACATCGCGTCGGGTTTTACAGCCGAAATTGCCGGTGATCTGCCGGAGCAGTTCAAATCGGTCATGACCGACGCGAGCCAGTACGTTTCCGACGCCATTGCGGACAATCAAACCCAAATGCTGGCCATGGATGAAATGGCCGACCAAGCAAGTAGCGGGATCGACCCGAAGCATCTGGTCAAGCGCTTGATGGGCGAGCTCAACAATGCTGCAACGCGCAGCTCGCAGCTGCAGTCGAATTTGAGCGAAACATCGCGAGAACTCGACGCGATACGCGAATCGCTCAACCATGCCGAACAGCGGGCCAACACTGATACACTTACCGGCTTGCCGAACCGTCGCGCTTTCGATGAATGTCTGCGGATCGCGCAGATCGAGGCGATGGAAGGAGGGCTGCCGCTTGGACTTCTGATGATAGATATCGATCATTTTAAGCGGTTTAACGATAATTTTGGACATGGCGTGGGTGATCAGGTGCTGCGACTGATTGCAACTACGCTTCGCGACCGTTTGCGCGAGAACGATTTACCCGCGCGATATGGAGGTGAGGAACTGATCGCGGTTCTGCCTGGCGCCACTTTGGCCGTCTGTGAGGCGGTCGGCGAAAGAATTCGCCGCTCTATCGCAGAATGTCGGCTCACCCGTCGTTCGACTGGCGAAACGTTGCCCGGCGTCACGGTATCGATCGGAATTGCCCAGTTTCGATTTGGTGAATCTATAACACAGCTGATCGAGCGATGCGACGAGGCACTTTATTTGGCCAAGCGTACTGGGCGGAATCGCATTGTGACCGAATTGCGCGTCGAAGGACGTTCCGTCGGGTGACGAGGTCATGGGAAACTCCGCCCCATCTCCGTTCGCAAAATCTCTTCTGTGGGGCATTGCGGTCCCAAACGAGCGTTCCAAACGCAGACGGTCGGAGAGAGTAACAGTGACGGATATACCGGTGAGCCTGCACGAATGTCGCACTCGGCATCAATAGAATTCCTTCCAGGGACTCACATGTCAAACTGCATCTACTAGCGGCGCCTGACGGCCTTAGACCCGCCACGAAGGTTGGCCAGCTGGGCGTGTCGTCCACTATTGACCGGGCTCGGCCCAGATACGCAGACGGCCCTGAGGATGAGTGGCGCTCAGGCCGATTTGGAGCGCTGGCCCCGGGCCACGAAGCGCGAGAAGCCGGGTAGTTGTTGCTAGCGGAAACCTGTGACACCATCGAGGACATTGGCCCTTATCCTTACGGACCTCTATGCCGCTTCGCAAACACGCCTGGGAAAAACTTTCGGATGAGCAGTTGCTCAAGCAGCGCTTCAGCAGCCTGAAGGTTACGGTAAAAGGCACATGGCTCGAAGATTGTGTCGGCGTTCTCCATGAAGAGTTGCAGGCCCGCGGCATCCGGCTGCGACCGCACGTATGGATTTCTAGCGAATGGTTCAGCCCTGCTGACGTGCCCGGCATCGCCATCCCGTTCTACCTCGCACATCCCCGCCTGATGAAACTCGAAAAGAAGATGATGCTCGAGGTGGAGGGCAGTACGTGGTCCGAGTGCATGGCCATTCTTCGGCACGAGACCGGACATGCAATGCAGCATGCCTATCAATTGCAGCGCCGCCGGCGCTGGCAGCAATTGTTTGGCCCTTCTTCGAAGCATTACCCGCTTTACTACCGGCCCAATCCGGCCAGCCGACGCTATGTCCAGCACCTTCGGCGCTGGTACGCGCAGAGCCATCCGGATGAGGACTTTGCCGAAACCTTTGCGGTGTGGTTGCGGCCGCGTTCGAAATGGCGAACGCGCTACGCCGGCTGGCCGGCCCTGAAGAAGCTTGAATACGTCGACGAACTCATGAGCGAAATTGCAGGGGAGCGACCGCCGGTCACGACGCGGGAGCGGGTCGAGCCTCTGTCCACTCTCAGCCAAACGCTTGGCGACCACTACCAGAAAAAGCAGTCGTTCTACGCGTTTACGCCGCCGAAGACGTACGACCGCGACCTCACCCGCCTGTTCTCCGCCGATTCCAGGCATCAGCGAGCGCAGTCGGCAGCGACCTTCATCAGGCGTCACCGCGCGCAGGTCAGACAGATGGTCGCGCGCTGGACCGGCGAAAACCAGCTCACACTCGACGCCGTTCTGGATGACATGATTGCCCGCTGTCGCGAGCTTGGTCTGCGCGCCCCAGGGTCCGAACGACAGCTTGTGGTCAACTTCACCATACTCTTGACGGCCAAGACCATGCACGCGCTGTTCGGCCCGTCGCGGCGCAAATGGATCGCGCTATGAGACGCCTGCGCGTTCTGGTGCTGATGCATCCGGATTTCGTGCCGCCGGAATCGACCGATGGCTACAGCCCGCGGGAAATCAACGTATGGAAAACGGAATTCGACGTTGTGAGCACTCTGCGCGCAGCCGGCCATGACGTTCGCCCACTCGGTGTGCAGGAAGAGCTCAGGCCGATCCGCGATGCGATCGAAAGCCTCAAACCGCACGTGGTCTACACGTTGCTGGAAGAGTTCCACTACGCGACCACGTATGACCAGCATATCGCGAGCTATCTCGAGCTGATGAAGGTGCCGTATACCGGGTGCAACCCGCGCGGCCTAATCCTGGCACGGGGCAAGGACTTGTCCAAGACGTTAGTGCACCATCGCCGGATTGCCGTGCCGGCCTTCGGCGTATTTCCGATGCGCCGCAAGGTCAAGCGCTCCTCGCGACTTGCGCTGCCCCTCATCGTTAAGAGCCTGAGTGAAGATGGGTCCTTCGGAATTTCGCAAGCATCCATCGTCGATACAGACGAGAAACTAGCAGAGCGAGTCGCCTTCGTTCACGAACGACTCGGGACGGCTGCCATTGCCGAGCAGTACATTGAAGGACGTGAACTTTATGTAGGAGTACTCGGTAACAGCCGGCTGCGCGTTCTGCCGGTATGGGAATTGAAATTTGGCAATCTGGGGGGGCAGGGAGCGCGGCAGATCGCTACCGAAAAAGCCAAACACGATACTGATTATCAGGAACGCGTCGGTATTGTAGATGGGCCGGCCGATGACCTCGCGCCGGAAGTCACAGCTCGCATACAGCGTACCGCGAAACGCATCTATCGAACTCTGGGGCTCGATGGATACGCGCGCATCGATTTTCGCCTCGCCGCGGATGGCACTCCGTATTTTATTGAAGCTAACCCCAATCCCGAAATCGCAGAGAGCCAAGAGTTCGCAAAGGCAGCTCTATATGACGGAATCGCCTATACGGAACTGCTACATCGCATTTTGGCACTCGGGATGAGCCGGGCGAAAGCAGGCGCGTCTGTGGGCTGAAAAGGCGATGAAACGAAATGAAGTGCGATTAGTTCTCTGAGCCGGAGGCCGCGCCGTGTCAGGCCGATCCTTGAACTGCCGCTGATGGGCCAACGGCTGACGGTTACATAAGACTGTTTGCCGAATCCGACGGCGACGTCCGATCGTTCTGATGCTGTGCGGACAGATTTGCAGCGTGACTGGCGTTAACGATTTGTTAGGAAAGAAGGCCGCGCTCAACATTACCTTTCCCTATTTGCTCGCGCTCACTTCATGATTTGGCCTCCCTTACGCCCGAAATTTTTCAGAAGTTCGCATTGTTGGCGTTAAGTTGTGTCCCGAGTAGCTCCGCTCCATTTTTCATAGCCCCCAGCCCCAATGGAGCGGAGTGGGCCACCCTTCTGATCGGTACACGTTGTGCTTGGCCGACGACGATCGGAACTGCTGCTCTGCGAATGTGAAGAGGACTGAGTTCTGGACCGGCACAAGGCGTTTTGTTTCTGATGAAGCCGCGATCGATTAGGTTTCTTTGCCGCATGGATAGAACAGACTTTCTTCTCATCGGCGTGGGCATGATGGCCATGTTCGTTTTGGCGTCTCGCGTCCTTTATTAGCCGCCCTTGGGCGCCGAGATGCGGGGGGCGCCGCGCGAGCCGACGCAGCGTTCGCACGACCCCCGACAATACTGTTGTCCGGATCGGCTTTTCCATTTTCGGTTCAACAATAATTGCCAGTCGCTCATCACGAGATTGGCGTTTACTTTAGGTTGGCTGCGATCTCCTCTTCTGTGTCACTTACCTTCTTCAATAAATTTGAGAGCGTTGATGTCATTTTCGACATGCGGTCCATTGCCATCTGTAGGCGAAGTGACTCCATTTCACCCATCTCGCTCATGCTATCGAGGTCTCTCTTCGCCCCATCTGTGGCGCTGTCGATTTCCGCTCTCGTCACGTCATCCCGGCCTACGACGGGGAGGGGGGCACCGCCTTTGAGATCGCTGACTTGAAGGCTTTTGCCGCCGAAATCCCTCGAGCCGCTGAAAAAGGAGCTGACGCCGTCAGAACCAGGCTGCCGATCGGTGCTGGGCGACGGCGAACCGCCGGCAGCGCCTCCTTTGCGCGGGCCGCGGAACTGGGGACCGTCGTTGGGGACGTTGTCCTCCTTGCTGCGATAAGCGGAGTCTTTGGCAGCGAAAAAGTTCTTGGAGTGAGTGTCCGGGATCGACGGAAGCGGCTGCCGCGCCATCGAATTCAGGCGTTCGTTGTAGATACTCATAGTGATGTCCCTCTCGCTAGGCAGTCCCCGCGTCGGCTTTATGTCGATTGCTTAGTCGCGCTCTTGTAACGATGAGACGAAACTGGTTCCGTGAGCCTCAGCACACGCTCACCATACGCTGCGTGGTATGATTGCCGCGCGCATGGGTCCGCTCTTAGTCCTTAGTTAATATGCAGGATATGCCCGGTCATTTCGTGTCCCAATGAAGAGCGGACACGGGTTGGAGCGCGGCTCGGGCGGCTTGGCCGTTGCTGGGGCGAGGGTCAGCGTTCTCCGACCTGTGTCGTCGGCCCTTCAGTGGTGGTGATCTTCGTCGGGATCAACGAATGCCTTGTAGATCCACTTTCGATCGTCGTGTCGCCGCCAAACGCGTCCGTGGACGAATTCACCGGTGATTGATCGGCGTGGAATGATCACCTTTGTTAGGTGCCAAAGTCCTTTCCAGGTGTTGTTGGTTAGCTCGGCCCGAGGGGAATGGGGTGGTTTCGGATCAGTCATGATTCATTCAAGCGGTGCGCCTGGAAGTTGGGCCTAACGAAGCCGCCAATCGAAGATGATCGCGGACGGCGCGCTAGAGCATCCGGCACTTAACTTGATGCATATCCGTCGTGACAGAAATAGTTTT
>CADEDX010000354.1:0-1112 GCA_902826195.1 uncultured Bradyrhizobium sp.
GCAGAGGCGTGGCGCATCCATCCGGTGGTCCAGGAATTCGAGGCGCATCAGGCGCTGGCCTGGGAGTACCGCGAGAATTACGACGCGCTTGCGCCGAACCTCCGCGGACGCCTCGACGAAAGCAAGGGCGGGACGCCGGCGGAGTATGACGCGGCCATGGACGTTACGAGCCGCGCGCGTTACGCCCTTGCCAAACTATTCGACGATGTCGATGTGATCCTGACCCTGTCAGCCCCAGGCGGCGCGCCGAAGGGATTGGGCTCGACCGGCGACCCCCGCTACAACCGGCTCTGGACGCTGATGGGCGTGCCTTGTGTCAATGTCCCCACGCTGGTCGCGGGAGGCAATCTGCCGGTCGGCGTCACCGTGATCGCGCGATATGGCGCCGATGCCCAGGCGCTGGCAGCGGCGCGGTTTGTGGAGAAGGCGCTGAAATCGTAAGGCGGATTAGCGGAGCGTAATCCGCCAATCTGTTCGGCCCTATCGGCGGATTACGGCTGCGCCTAATCCGCCCTACGCCCCGATCCGTCCCTCGGTGCCGGATTGCAGCCGCTTGATGTTCTCGCTGTGCTTCCAGAACAGCAGCAGCGTGAGCACGACGAACAGCGAGGCCAGCGCGGGGTGGCCGAACCACCACAGGAACAGCGGCGTTACGAACGCTGCGACCAGCGCCGAGAGCGACGAGTAGCGGGTGGTGACGGCGGTGGCGAGCCAGATCAGGCAGAACATCAGCGCGGCCGGCCAGAACAGGCCGATCAGCACGCCGATATAGGTGGCGACGCCCTTGCCGCCGTTGAATTTCAGCCAGACCGGAAACAGATGGCCGAGGAAGGCGCCGAGCGCGGCCAGCATCGCCGCATTGGCGCCGCCATAGTAGCCGGCAATGATGACGGCCACCGTGCCCTTGAGCATGTCGCCGATCAGGGTGGCCGCCGCGAGGCCCTTGCGGCCGGTGCGCAGCACGTTGGTGGCGCCGATATTGCCGCTGCCGATCGAGCGCAGATCCTGCGTGCCGCCGAGTTTGGTCAGCACCACGCCGAACGGGATCGAGCCGAGGAGATAGCCGATCAGGAAGGCGGCGATGAGAAAGGCGTCAGACATGGCGGTGGCTC
>CADEDX010000354.1:1122-7225 GCA_902826195.1 uncultured Bradyrhizobium sp.
TCCCATCGCGGGAAAAATCAGACGTGTTCATAGACCGTCCGTCCGCCCACGATAGTACGCACCACGCGCCCCGAGAAGCGGGCGTCGTCGAACGGCGTGTTCTTGCACTGCGATTTGAGGTCGGCGGGATCGAGCACCCAGGGCGTATCGGGATCGATCACGACCACGTCGGCCGGGGAACCGGCGCGCAGCGAACCACCGGGCAGGCCGAGCAGTTCCGCAGGGCGCGTCGACATCGCCCGGATCAGCGTCTTGAAGTCCATCTCGCCATTGTGAATCAGGCGCAGCGCCGCCGGCAGCATGGTCTGCAGCCCGACTGCGCCGCTTGCTGCTTCCGCGAACGGCAGCCGCTTCACCTCGACGTCCTGCGGATTGTGATCGGACATCACGACGTCGATCAGGCCGGAGGCGACCGCCCGAACCAGTGCGAGGCGATCCTCCTCGGTGCGCAGCGGCGGCGACAGTTTTAGAAACGTCCGATAGGGACCGATATCGTTCTCGTTCAGCGTCACATGGTTGATCGACACCGAGGCGCTGACCTCGAGCCCGGCGTCGCGCGCGCGCTTGAGGATTTCCAGCGACTCCAGCGAGGACAGCGAGGCGGCGTGATAGCGCCCGCCGGTCAGCGCGACCAGGCGCATGTCGCGCTCCAGCATGACCGCTTCGGCGGCGTTGGGAATGCCGACCAGACCGAGCCGGGCGGCAAACTCACCCTCGTTCATCACGCCTTCGCCCACAAGGTCGGGGTCTTCGGTGTGATGCACGATCAGCGCGTCGAAATCGCGGGCATAGGTCAGCGCCCGGCGCATCACCTGCGCATTGATGACGCTTCGGTCGCCGTCGGTGAAGGCGACGGCACCCGCCGCCTTCAACAGCCCGATCTCGGTCATTTCCTCGCCGCGCATGCCCTTGGTCAGCGCGGCCATCGGGTGGATGTTGACGATCGCAGTGTCGCGGGCACGGCGCAGCACGAAATCCACAGTCGCCGAATTGTCGATGACGGGCGAAGTATCCGGCTGGCAGATGATGGTGGTGATGCCGCCGGCGGCGGCCGCCTGGCTGGCGGAGGCAAAGGTTTCGCGGTGGCTGGCGCCGGGCTCGCCGACAAAGGCGCGCATGTCGATCAGCCCGGGGGCGACGATCTTGCCGGCGCAGTTGATGATGTCGGTACCCTCGGGGACGCCGGCCGCGCCGATGCCGCGCCGGCTGTCGCGGATGGTGCCGTCGGCAATCAGCACGTCGCCGGGGCCGTCAAAATCCCTCGAGGGATCGACGACGCGGGCGTTCGCAAGCAGGATCGGGCGGCGGTCGGTCAGCATGATGTCACGCGTTCGGCAGGTTGCGGGCGAGCGCTTCGAGCACCGCCATCCGCACCGCCACTCCCATTTCCACCTGTTCGCGGATCAACGATTGCGCGCCATCTGCCACGATCGAGTCGATCTCGACGCCGCGGTTCATCGGCCCCGGATGCATCACCAGTGCATCCGGCTTGGCATAAGCGAGCTTCTTCTGGTCGAGACCGAAATAATGGAAATACTCCTGGGTCGACGGCACGAAGGAGCCGTTCATGCGCTCGCGTTGCAGCCGCAGCATCATCACGATATCGGCGCCATTGAGGCCCTCTCGCATGTCGCGCGCGACCTCGACGCCCATTCGCTCGATGCCGCGTGGCAGGAGTGTGGAGGGGGCGACGACGCGGACGCGGGCGCCCATGGTGTTGAGCAGCAGGATGTTGGAGCGGGCGACGCGCGAATGCATCACGTCGCCACAGATCGCGATCACGAGCCCTTCGAGCCGGCCCTTGTTGCGCCGGATGGTCAGCGCGTCCAGCAGCGCCTGGGTCGGATGCTCGTGCGCGCCGTCGCCGGCATTGATCACGGAACCGTCAACCTTGCGCGCCAGCAGTTCCACCGCGCCGGACGCGTGGTGCCGCACCACCAGAATATCCGGGTGCATGGCATTCAGCGTGACGGCGGTATCCATCAGCGTCTCGCCCTTGCGGATCGAGGACGAGGATACCGACATGTTCATGACGTCGGCGCCGAGCCGTTTCCCCGCCAGTTCGAACGAGGACTGGGTCCGGGTCGAGGCCTCGAAAAACAGGTTCACCTGGGTGCGACCGCGCAAGGAGGTGCGCTTCTTGTCCACCTGGCGGTTGAGCTCGACATATTCTTCGGAAAGGTCGAGCAGGCCGGTAATGTCGGCAGCGGAAAGTCCCTCGATTCCCAGCAGATGCCGGTGACCGAGGACAAAAGTCGATTTCGATGCAGGGGTCATTAAAGCCTTGCTATAGGGAGAGATGCCACGCGGGGCAAGCGTCAAATCCCGCGTCCAGACTTATCCACTAGCGCTTCGGCGTCAGGGTAAACGGCCGGGCGGTAGGCCCCGGCGGGCGATTAAGCTAGGGTGGGGGAAGGTTTATCGAGCTGGGCCAAACGTGCGGCATTTCATTCAATTCGTCTGGATCATGTCGTTGGCGTTGCTGGCGGCCATTGCCGGCCGCTCCGCGACCCCGGCCATTGCCGAGCAGCGCATCGCGCTCGCCATCGGCAACGACCTCTATCCCAATCTTTCCGCCGACCGGCAGCTCAAAAAGGCCGCCAACGACGCCACCACGGTCGCGGGAACATTGCGGTCGCTCGGCTTCGAGGTCATCGTCGGCACCGATCTCGGTCGCCAGGCGATGATCGACAAGCTTGCCGAGTTCACCGCGCGGCTGCAGCCGGGCGACACGGCGGCATTGTTTTTCGCCGGGCATGGCGTCGCGATCGGCGGCGTCAATTACATGATCCCAAGCGACGTCCCGGCCGTCACCGAAGGCGCGGAGGCGCGCGTGCGCGGCGCCTCGCTGGCCGAGCCCGACCTGATCGCGGAACTGCAGGCGCGCTCGGTTCGCGTTGCGCTGCTGGTGATCGACGCCTGCCGCGACAATCCGTTCCCGCGCGCCGCCGGACGATCGATCGGCAACACGCGGGGGCTCGCCGATGCCAAACCGGCGCGTGGCATCTTCACGCTGTATTCCGCCGGCATCGGCCAGACCGCGCTGGATCGGCTTGGCGGCAACGACACCGCCCATAATTCGGTGTTCACGCGCATTTTCGTCGAGCAAATGAAGCGACCGGAACTGCATCTCGGCGACCTCGCCGTCGAGGTGCGCGAGCGTGTCGCCGAACTGGCGCTGAAGGCGACCGACGAACGCGGCCAGCCTGCGCCGCACGAGCAGACGCCGGCCTATTACGATCAAACGTTGGGTGGCCGCATCTATCTGGCGGGATCGTCGACCGCCACCCGGCCGCCCGAACTGGCCGCCATATCGGCGCCGCCGCCGGCGGCGCCCAATGCAGCGGAGCGGACTGCCCTGAGACCGCAACGTCCGTCCGCGCCCGGCGAAAGCTGCGCGCGCAACGGCAGCGAGACCTATTGCGTCAGCTCGGTCCTGAAGCCGCAGTTCGGCAATTCCTACGGCCCGGAAAACCTTTTCTCGGGGCCGGCGAGCAGTGCGTGGGTGGAGGGCCGGCAGGGCAACGGCGTCGGCGAGTGGATCACCGTCGAATTCGAGGGGCTACGCACCGTGCGTTCGATCGTGGTGCGCAACGGCTACCAGAAGAGCGATGACGTGTTCGGAAAGAACAACCGCGTCCGGCATCTGCGCGCGGTGTTTTCGCAAGGCGAGAGCCACACCCTGACCTTGCAGGATCGCACCGGGTCGGAGACGCTGACGCTTCCCCAGCCAGTCAGGGCTTACTGGGTCAAGTTCATCATCGACGATGTCTGGGCCGGCAACAAATACACCGACACCGCGATGACGAAGCTGGTGGTCAATTCGGAGCCGGCGCGGTGATCGGTAAAAATCTGGCGCGTGTCGAAAGATGGCTGGGGCTGGCTGCGATCTGCGCAATGTGTTGCCTGCCTGTTGCCTCGCAGGCACAAAAGTTGCCGGCCGGCTTCGTCTATCTCCGCGACATCGATCCGACCATCCTCCAGGACATGCGCTACGCCGGCTCGAACAACTTTGTCGGCCGCCCCTTATGGGGATATGAAGCCGCCGAATGCGTGGTGAAGCGCGAGGTTGGCGCGCTCCTGAAGAGCGTTCAGGAAGAACTCGCGCCGCAAAAGCTGTCGCTGAAAATGTTCGATTGCTACCGGCCGACGCGCGCGGTGGCCGACATGGTCGCGTGGTCGCGCGACGGCAAGGAGACGGTGGCCAGCAAGCGCTACAATCCGGCATTCGCCAAGGCCGACCTGTTTCGCCTCGGCTATATCGCCACCCGTTCGGGCCATTCCACCGGTGCGGCGCTCGATCTCTCTTTGGTCGATCTGAAGGCCGATAACTCTGCCACCTTTGATCCGGCCAAAGACTACGGCGACTGTACGGCCAACGCAGGCCTTCGCGCACCGGACGGCAGCGTCGACATGGGTACCGGCTACGACTGTGCCGATGTCAAATCGCACACGGCTGCGAAATCCATCACCGCGGCCCAGCGCCGCTGGCGGGAGACGCTGCTCCTGGTGATGGCCCGGCGAGGATTTGTAAACTATTCGAAAGAGTGGTGGCACTTTTCGCTGCCGGGAGCCGGCGGGCAGGCTTATGATTTCCCGATTACGCCGCGGAAGTGATTCACGGTTCCTGAACCCGCTAGCGCACATATTCCGTCATGGCTGGGTTTGACCCGGCCATCCACGTCCTGGTCTCAGCGTGTTGACGTGGATGCCGACGACAACAAGAAAGCTGCCTGATGGACTCCGTCACCGCCGAAAGCGCCGTCGCCGTTCCGCCCGCGATTCCGGACCAGCCGCCGCGCGTCTGGAAATTCTGGGGCACCACATTGTGGGGCCTGTTCATCTTCGTCGCGATGTTCCTCGGCCAGCTCGCGATCATCGGCTACTTCGTGTTTCAGCACGGCTGGTCGTTCGACGTCGCCGAAGCGATCCGCGTGATTGGCGGCGGCCTCACCATCTCGCTCTCGGTCATCCTGGGATTGCCCGCTGTGCTGCTGGCGACCTGGGTCGCGATCCGGCCGACGCGGATATCGTTCACCGATTATCTGGCGCTGCGATGGACCTCATGGCGCAATTTCTTCACTGGCCTTGCGGCGCTCGTGCTCCTCGTCGGCGGCTGGGACCTGGTGTCGCGGGCGGTCGGACGCGAGGTGACATCGGGCTTCATGGGCGAGGTGCTGAAATCAGCGCAGGCCGACGGCGCGCTGTGGCTGCTGGTGCTCGCGTTCTGCGTCGCCGCGCCGATGTGGGAAGAGATTTTTTCACGCGGCTTCCTCTATCGCGGCTGGTCGGAATCGAAACTCGGCGTCGCCGGCGCGATCTTGCTGTCGTCACTGGCCTGGACCTCGCTGCATCTGCAGTACGACTGGTTCTTCTTCTGCGAGGTTTTTACGATCGGCGTGTTGCTGGGCTATTTGCGGTACCGCACCAACTCGACCTGGCTGACGATCTCCCTGCACGGCGTCAATAATCTGGCCGCGACGATTCAGACATTATGGTTGGCGGGGAGCGGGTAGGTCAAACCGGAAGATATAGGGGCCGGGCCTACGTTGGGTTCGTCAACGAGCGATCGATGATGTCGTCGTAGAGCGCCCATTGCTGCGGAGAGTTCTCGATGCCGATCTTCGGCATATCGAGCTCCGCAAACAATCGGTCGGTGAGCGCGCGGTATTGACGATAGAGGGCGATCAGGCCGTCAAGACCCGCCAACCCGCGCCTCCTGGCGTACGGCCATTCCGTTTCCAGTTGGCCTGATAGTCCACCCATAATCGGATGCGGATTGACCCCTTCGGTTTTCCCGATGGCGGGGATGCCGGATGCCTCCAGCCGGCGAGCGATGCTCACTGTCGCGCTCGACTTGCCGGAACCCATGATCCCATCGACGATCACAAGCTCTGGCCAGACGTTGCTCAATGGCGGGATCAAGGTGGGATGACCATGCTGGGTACTGTGGGGCGCATCGGAGTGATCGACGAGGCGGTGGTCTATTCCTATCTAGTGGGCTCGCACGCGGCAAGTTTGCTCGGCGTCAATGACCTGCATCAGCACCAGCTCAAGGACACCGCGACGCTGGCGGCGACGCTCAATCAGGCTCTGCCATTGG
>CADEDX010000355.1 GCA_902826195.1 uncultured Bradyrhizobium sp.
CCTATGAGATGATGCTGTCGGAAAGCCAGGAGCGCATGCTCATGGTGCTCAAGCCTGAAAAGGAAAAGCAAGCCGAAGCGATCTTCAAGAAGTGGGGACTGGATTTTGCGGTCGTCGGCTACACCACGCCGAGCAAGCGGTTTGTGGTCAAGCACGGCGGCAACGTGATGGCCGACCTGCCGATCAAGGAACTCGGCGACGAGGCGCCGCTCTACGACCGTCCGCATGTGCCGTCCGCGGCCCTGCCGGTGGTGCATGCGCGCGAGGTGAAGCCGCCGATCGGAATCATGCCGGCGCTGGAAAAGCTGATCGCCACGCCCGAGCTGTGCTCGAAGCGCTGGGTCTGGGAGCAATATGACCACGTCATTCTCGGCAATACCGTGCAGCGGCCGGGCGGCGATGCCGCCGTGGTCCGCGTCGAGGACGGGCCGAAGGGACTCGCACTCACCGTCGACGTGACGCCGCGCTATTGCGAGGCCGATCCGTTCGAGGGCGGCAAGCAGGCCGTCGCCGAGGCGTGGCGCAACATCACGGCGGTCGGCGGCCGGCCGCTGGCGATCACGGACAATCTCAATTTCGGCAATCCGGAGCGACCCGAGATCATGGGCCAGTTCGTCGGCTGCCTAAAGGGCATTTCCGAAGCCTGCACGGCGCTCGACTTCCCGGTCGTGTCCGGCAACGTCTCGCTCTACAACGAAACCAACGGCCGCGGCATCCTGCCGACGCCCTCGATCGGCGGCGTCGGCCTGCTCGATGATTTCACCAAGTCCGCCACGCTGGCATTCAAGGCGTCAGGCGAAGCGATCCTGCTGATCGGCGACACCCAGGGCTGGCTCGGCCAGTCGGTCTATCTGCGCGATGTCTGCGGCCGCGAAGAGGGCGCACCGCCGCCGGTCGATCTCGCCGCCGAAAAGCGCAACGGCGACGTGGTGCGCGGGATGATCCACGCCGGCACCGCGACCGCGGTGCATGACGTCTCCGATGGCGGGCTCTTGATTGCGCTCGCCGAGATGGCGATCGCGAGCGGCATCGGCGCGCAGTTGTTGGCGGCGCCGAGCTCGACCGTGCCGCATGCGTATTGGTTCGGCGAGGATCAGGCGCGCTACATCGTGACGGTACCGGCGGCAGACGCCGGCCTGGTGCTGGCCAAGATGAAAGGTGCGGGCGTGCCCTGCGCGCGGATCGGCACCACGGGCGGCGACGCGATCACGGTGGCCGGTGAGCCGGCGGTGTCGGTGGATGTGCTGAAGTCGGCGCACGAGCGCTGGCTGCCGGATTATATGGGCGGCAAGGCGGCGTAGCGAATTGCACGAAAACCCCACTCTCGTCATCGCCCGGCTTGACCGGGTGATCCAGTACGCCGCGGCTTCTCGGTGCTACCGAGCAGCCTCTGTAATACTGGATCCCCCGCCTTCGCGGGGATGACAGTGGTGGTTAGGGCTGCGCTCGCGACGACGATTAGAGCACTTTGTTCGCACCCGGAATTTGCCGCAGCGCGCGCGTCAAGGCCCAGCTTCCCGCGATGGTCAGCGTCAATCCGATCGCGACCTTGATGATCGCCGGCCAGTCGTAATCGTACAGCCAGTATTGCAGCCACAGCGCGATCGGGTAGTGCACCAGGAACATGCCGTAGGCATCCGCCTGCATCGGATCGAGCAGCCTTGCCGAGCCCGATTGCCTGAACCGCTGGAAGAAGGCCAGGATCAGGAACATGATGGCGACGCTGAATACCGCGAAGCAGATCGCGTAGAGCGCCTCGTACCAGTTCGGCAATGGCGACGGATTGCCGAGGATCTCGCGCTTGATGAAGATCAGCCCCCACAAGAGGCAATAGGGAACGATTGCCAGCACCATCCAGTCCCAGCTCACCCTGGCCATCCGGCCGTCGGCCGCAAGCAGGCCGCGATCCAGTTGCGCCACGCCGATGCCGGCGCCGAAAAAGAAGTAGCTCGCATAGAGCAACACGCGGCCGTGCTGCACCGAGAACGGCCCGAATTCGAACCAGCTGCTCGGGCCATAGATCATCAGCCCGGGAACGTAAAACGCGGCGGTGACGGCCAGCATGACCGCGAAGAACACCGCGGGCCGGCGGCGGCCGTACAGCGAGAGGCGGTTGATCGGATCGAGCAGGTTCGGTGACAGCTTGTAGAGCAGGCAGGCGACCAGATCGAACGCGAACAAGACCCAGAGAAACCAGATCGGCCCGCTCGGCCACGGGCCTTTGGTGACCATGTTCCACCAGAATGCTGAAAAGCCGATCTCGGGATGGTGGCGCAGCGAGATCGCGTAATAGGCGAGCGGGATGACCGTGAACGCGCAGATTGCGAACGGCAGGACGATCCGCAGCAGGCGGTCGGACAGATAGTTCAGCGGACCCTTCCGGGCGATACCGGACCAGGCGAACAGCCCCGACAGAAAGAAGAACATCGCCATGAAGAAACTGTCGGTGGCGAGCACGATCATGTCGAAGCCAAAGAAGTGCTTCGGGTCGGTGTGACCGAAATAGGTATAGGGGATCACGGCATGGTGCAGCAGCACCACCAGCGTCAGGAAGGTGCGGGCGCGGTCGAGCGACATGTTTCGCGATTTCGCCTTGGGCACGGCGCTCGCTTCGGCATGCCCTACAGTGGAAATCGATGTCATGGGCGCCTCCCGGCCAGGCTGGTCAGAATCAAGTGTTGCAGCCGGGAACCTGATTCATCAAGGCCCAATGTTCGCTGCCGTTTTAGGCTGAAGCCGCAACAAGCCACGCCAGTAGAGCGGACAAGGGCAGGGATTCTGCGCGGACCAGACTCCAGTTCGCGGTCCATCACAAATGGGTAGAACGCCTACGCCACCTCCTCGATCGTCACCTTGTCCGGGTAGAACGCCAGGTGGCCGGCGATTTCGGCCATGGCCGGGAACGGCGTCTCATAGGTCCAGATCGAGTTTTCGATGGCCTTGCCGTTGGCGTTGATGCTGAAATAGCTCGCATCCCCCTTGTACGGGCAATGCGTGGTGCGCTCGGTGCGGGCCAGAAGCGACATATTGGCGTCCGCGCGCGGCACATATTGTACCGCCGGATAGCTGGCTTCCTTCAGGGTCAGCGCATGGGTGGTGTCGGCGATGACCACGCCCCCGGCCGAGACGCGGACGCGTTTGGGATTTGCCGTAATCGTGATCGGATGGTCGGGACCGGGCAATTTCATGGTTTTCAGCCTCTTTTTCGGTCAGCCCGAAATGATCGGGCGCGACCTCATCTCTCAGTGTCAAACGATCGGACCGGGAATATAGTGCGGTCAGGCGTGACCTAGAAGAGCGTACGCGGTAGGCTCGGTCTTCACGGTCGCGCGAGCTGGCCATGATTCGAAACACCTGACGGAGACATGCTGGATGCCGATGGAGGCCCACGATATCGAGTCGATGATCAAGGCAGCGATCCCCGATGCCGAGGTGACGATCCGCGATCTCGCAGGCGACGGCGACCACTACGCCGCGACCGTGATCTCGGAATCCTTCCGCGGCAAGTCGCGCGTGCAGCAGCACCAGATCGTCTACCAGTCGCTCAAGGGACAGATGGGCGGCTTGCTGCATGCGCTGGCGCTGCAGACCGGGGTGCCTGAGAACTAACTCGCCACGGGCGGCGGGGGGCGCATCGATGACGGACAACCCGCACGGCGCGCTGTTCCGCCCGATCGTGCCGCACCAGCACAACCGCGTGACCTACGCGGAGCTGTTCTTCGACCTCGTTTTTGTTTTTGCGATCACCCAGATATCGCACACGCTGCTGGCGCATTTCACGCCGCTTGGTGCGCTTCAGGTCACGCTGCTGTTCCTCGCGGTGTGGTGGGTGTGGGTCTTCACCTCCTGGGTTACCAACTGGCTCGATCCTGAAAAGACTCCGGTCCGGCTCCTGCTGTTCGCCATGATGCTGGGCGGGCTGGTGCTGTCGACCTCGATTCCGGCGGCGTTCGACGGGCGCGGATTGTGGTTTGCCATCGCCTATGCGGCGATGCAGGTCGGCAAGACGATCTTTCTGTGGATCTCCACGCCGCCGTCGCGTCCGCGGACGCGCATGAACGCCATTCGCATCGCCGCCTGGCTTTCGATGTCAGCGGTGTTCTGGATTGCGGGCGGACTGGCGCAAGGCGAATGGCGGCTCGCACTTTGGGTGACCGCGCTCGTGATCGAGTATATCTCGCCGGCGGTGCGGTTCTGGATCCCGAGCCACGGCGCGTCTTCGGTCTCGGACTGGGTGATCGAGGGCGGTCATATGGCCGAGCGATGCGCGCTGTTCGTCATCATCGCGCTCGGCGAATCCGTCGTCGTGACCGGGGCGACATTTGCCGAGCTTGCGTGGTCGGCCGAAAGCATTGCCGCCTTCGTCTCGGTGCTGGCGGGAAGCATCGCCATGTGGTGGATCTATTTCCACACCGGTGCGGAAGCCGGGTCCGAGCAGATCTCGAAATCGAGCGAGCCCGGCAGGCTGGCGCGGCTCGCCTACACCTATCTGCATATGCCGATCGTGGCCGGCATCATCGTGGCTGCGGTGGCGGATGAACTGGTGCTGAAGCATCCCGGCGGGCATTCCGACGTCAAGACCGTGATCAGCTCGATCGGCGGTCCCCTGCTGTTTCTGTGCGGGACCATCCTATTCAAGTACAGCTTTCGCGGCTTCCTGCAGCTGTCGCATGGGGTCGGAATCGTCGCCCTCTGCGTGCTCGCATGGTTCGCAAGCGACCTGTCGCCGCTGGTGCTTTCCATCCTGACCACGGCGATCATGACCGTCGTCGCGGTGTGGGAGACGATCTCGCTGCGACCCGGTACGGCGGAATAGCTAGTCGGGAAGCCGGCGCCTCATCGGCTGCATCGGCGCGGTGTTGTGCTGATCGACCACGTTTCGAAGGACGAGGTTCGACAGCTGCACGACGAGCGTGCGCAGCCTGGCATTCTCCTCGGCGAGCGACACCCGATTGATGTCAGTCTCCTGATCCCAGGCGGTCTCCTTGCCAGCGGACGATGAACTGGAAAACTGCTTCCGATCGCCGGAGGCTGGATAAGCGTTGCCCATGATGAATTCCCCTGGCACGAACTTACCCCTAGCCGAGCCTGCCGCAGAAACTCGTCTGAGTCCGCGTCAAAAGTTGGACATTTCGAAGGGCAAAGCAAAGCGCAGATAGAACGTTTTGCGGGCGGGGTCGATAAAGATGAAGATTTGTTAAGAAGTTTGTTATAGTGGCGACGGCGAGGTCCAGTTCGCGCGGCGGCGTAGCACTTCTCCATCCGAAACAGACCAGCGCGATCAATTGGAGTCCACGGGAAAAACCGTGGCTGGGGAAGTACGCGCCGATGAAACAAAGTGAAGCAAGAGTACGCATCATTCACGAGTGGGACCGCTGGATCTTGACGCAGGCAATCGATCCCGACGGGCCTACCGGAAAAGACTCGTTGAAGTTTTTCCACGAGCTGCAGGACAGTGGTTCGCCGCTACTGGATTTCCAGTCGCGCGGTCAGGACAAGTGGCGCATCATCCACGCGTGGTTGCTGGGTGCAGACCGGTTGTCCGACGACTGGATTTCGATAGCACCGCGGATCACCCCGGCGCGCCGGCTGCGGCCGGAGCGCAGGCGACTGCTCAAGACCTGAGTTGAAAAATCCTGACCAGCGAACACTTCAATCGGTGACAGCGCGAGCGGCAAGGCTCGCGCCGTTTCTCAGTCCGACGCCGCCAGCGCGTGGACGGAAAACATCGCCTCACTGTCGGTCCGGGATTCCTGCACCGACCAGCCGGATGCGCGCGCCAGCGCAGTGAAGCGGTCGAGGCTGTATTTGTAGCTCGACTCGGTGTGGATGCTTTCACCGGGACGGAAGGAAAAATTCCGCCCGAGGATACGCACCGTCTGCGCCTTCTTGGAGATCAAGTGCATCTCGATGCGATGCCGCTCGCGGTTATAGAGCGATCGGTGCATGAAGGCGGACACGTCGAAATTGCCGCCGAGCTCGCGGTTGATGCGGACCAGGACATTGAGATTGAATTTCGCGGTGACGCCGGCGGCGTCATTATAGGCGTCGTAGAGCACGCGCTCGTTCTTCTCGAGATCGACGCCGATGATCATCAGCGCGTCTTTGCCGAGGATGTCGCGGGCGCTGCGCAGAAACGCCCGCGCTTCGTCCGGCTCGAAATTGCCCAGCGTCGATCCCGGAAAGAACCCGACCTTGGGCATCCCTTCGATTTCGTCCGGCAGCGCGAACGGTGCCGTGAAATCGGCGGCGACCGGATGGACGGCGAGTTCGGGAAAATCCTTGCGCAGCGCGCTGGCCTGCGCGCTCAGGAAGTCGCCGGAAATGTCGACCGGGACATAGGCGCCGAAATCGCATCGCTCCAGCAGCAGGCGCACTTTGGTGGTGGCGCCTGCGCCGAATTCCACCAAGGCTGCCCCCTTGGGAATGATGGATGCGATCTCCTCGCCGCGGCTGCGCAGAATGCCGAGCTCGGTGCGGGTCGGATAATATTCCGGCAGCACCGTGATTTGCTCGAACAGTTCAGAGCCTGCGGCATCGTAGAAATATTTCGGCGACAGGCGTTTTGGAAATTGCGAGAGGTCGTCGATCACGTCGCCGGCGAAGGCGGAGGTCGGTTCATCGAACTGATGGGTTTTGGCCAAAGCGGCGGCGTGCACATTCATGATACTCTCCTGAACGCGCTTCCCGGCGCGCTTCGCTCGTTATTTTTTGCATGATCTTGTTCGGAAAACCGGCATCCACTTTTCCGGATCATGCGCTGGAAATGTCAGGCGTAATCGGCGAGGCGCAGCCCCGTGAATTGCCAGCGGTGGTGGGGATAGAAGAAGTTGCGGTAGGTGATACGGCTGTGACCAAGCGGGGTTGCAAGCGAGGAGCCGCGCAGCACCAGCTGGTTGACCATGAACTTGCCATTGTATTCGCCAAGCGCACCCTCGATGGCGCGATAGCCTGGGTAGGGGGAGTAGGCACTGCGGGTCCATTGCCAGACTATGCCGAAGGCGTCGTTGAGCTGCCCGGCGCGGGCGGCGACCTCCCATTCCATCTCGGTCGGCAGATGGCGGCCGGACCAGCGCGCGAATGCGTCCGCCTCGTAATAGCTGACATGGCTGACCGGAGCGGCAGGATCGATCGGCTGCAGTCCGCCGAGCGTCATGATCCGCCATTCGCCGTCGACCTGGCGCCAGTGACCCGGCGCCTGCCAG
>CADEDX010000356.1 GCA_902826195.1 uncultured Bradyrhizobium sp.
GCGCAAGCTGTTCGTGCAGGCAGCCATTCTGGGCGCAGGCGCCTACATGGTCAGCGTGCCGCTGGGCGTGCAGGCCTACAAGCCGCACTGGATGATGCCGGTGCTGTTCGGCCTGCCCATCTGGCTGTTCGCGCACGTCAAGCGCGCCGGCGATTTTCCCGTTGCGATCCGCGGGTTCGGCGCCGTGGTGGCGGCCTTCGTCGTTCTCGTGGCGGGCGGGCGTTTCGTTGAGGCGCAGCTTGAGATCGGGCAATGCCGGGAGGGCGGTTGCCGACCGTACACGCCAATCGCCTCGTGGGCCTCGGCGTTGCGCGAGGCCGGGTTCCAGCAGGGCACGATTGTGGGGGCCGACCTTCACCTCACCGGCAATCTGCGGGCAGCGTTTCCGCGCGCCCGCGTGATCGATGCGTCCGTTGCGACTGAGGCCTATCCCCCGCGCCAGGGCAATGGCGCCTGCCTTATCGTGTGGCGCGATACGCGCTTCAACGACACGCTCAATGTGGCGCTGATGCCGGACGAGCTGTCGACCTACATGGAGCAGGAGCTCAAGGCGCGGCTGCGCGACAAGGGCGCGCGCGGCGCCGTGCGGCGGCCGCTGCGGATGTCGGAAGACAAGGCGGCGACACTGTACTTCCAGCTCAACCGGGCTTCGGGTCAGTGCGGTTAGGCTCGAGGGGTTTAGGCGCCTCAGGCAGCAGCGCCTCGTCCGGCGCGGCGCGCAGCAGGCCGGCGGGGATGTTCATCTCCGGAAAGATCTCTTCCGTGAAGGGCAGCAGGTAGGCGCTGCCGGATGACGGTTGAACCTCGATCAGTTCACCGGCGCCGAAATTCTGGACGGACTTCACAACGCCAAGCTCGCGGCCATCGACATGGACAACGCGCAGGCCGATCAGATCGCTAACGTAGAACTCGCCTTCATCGGCCGCCGGTAGCGACTCGCGGTCCGCGTGCAGCAGCGTGCCACGCATGGCTTCCCATTCTTCGCGCTGGCGCTGTTCCTTCGCGGTGACGCCGAACAGGTCATTCAGCGTACGGTGGCGAACAGGCGTGAGCACGACGCGGCCAGCTTCATCCATCAGCGGACCATAGGCGAAGCAAGCTTCCGGGTCATCGGTGAAGGAGCGCACGCGCACCTCGCCCTTGACGCCGAAGGCGCCAGCGATCTGGGCCACGACGATGAGCTTGGGCTTCCCAGTCACAACGGCCGTTCCAGCATGGCGACGACCTTGCCGGAACCGCAAGCGCGCGACAGCAGGTGGCGGAAACCGAGCCTGGCGTGGAAGGCCATGCTCTCGGGATTGGGCGGATCTTCGTTGACCTCGGCGGTGACGCGTTCTTCGCCCAGCTCGCGCGCCATGCGGATTGCCGCCTCATAGAGCGCCCTGCCCGCGCCGGTTCCCCGGGACGCCTCGGTGACGGCGATACGGTCGACGTAGAGATGGCGGTCAAACGCCGTTTCGAACCAGCCGTAATTGTCGCTCGGATAGGAAGAGCCGGGGCGGAGGAGAATCATGAAGCCGGCGGGTTCGCCGCCGGCTTCTGCGATCAACACACGATAGGCCCAGCCAGCATACTGGCGGTATTTCTCGCGCGGCATGTCTCCGACGGCCGGAACGCAGGCGGCGTTGAGGGAGAGGATGAAATCCTCGTCCCCCGGCGCCGCATCGCGAACCGTCACCGACACGCGGATTACTCCGCGGCGGCTTCTTCGGCCGGTGCGTTCTTCGCTTCTTCAATCGCGGCGCGGCGGGCTTCCTCGCGCTCGGCGCGTTCCTTGGCGCGTTCGGCGGCTTTCTCGCCGGGGACGGCGGCTTGCGGGTTGTTGCCGTGTTCCCATTTCACGAGGCCGGCGTTTCCGAGGAAGCGCGCGACGCGGTCGGTCGGCTGCGCGCCCTTGGCGAGCCAGGCCTTGGCTTTCTCGAGGTCGATCTGGATGCGCTTCTCATCGGTCTTGCCGAGCAGCGGGTTGTACGAGCCGATCTTCTCGATGAAGCGGCCATCGCGAGCAAAGCGCGAGTCAGCGATCACGACATTGTAGTACGGGCGGTGCTTGGAGCCGCCGCGCGCGAGACGGATTTTCAGGGACATTCTCTACTCTCTTCTTTGTTGTTCGAGTGGGTTGAGGGTGGCGGGTCGGGCGTCAGCCCTTCCCCTGCAGTTTCTCATGGTGGCGGATCACTTCCGTCACGATGAAAGCGAGGAATTTTTCGGCGAAGTCGGGGTCGAGGTCGGCGGCGTTCGCGAGCTGCCGCAGGCGGGCGATCTGCTCGGCTTCACGCGCCTTGTCGGCCGGCGGCATGGCGTGCGCAGCTTTGAGTTCGCCCACGGCCTTGGTCGCCTTGAAACGCTCGGCCAGCATGTGCACGACAGCCGCATCGATGTTGTCGATCGAGGCGCGCAGGCGTTTGAGTTCGTCGGCGGGATCGCGGGTCATGCGCGCGCCCTCAGGTGCCGATCCCAGTCGTCAACGCTCTTGGGCAAGCCCATGGTTGAAAGATCGACGTCGATCGACGGTGTTTCCAAAGCTCCGAAGCAGGCCGCTTCGACCGCATCGGCAACGGTAGGAAAAGTTCCGAGCAGTTCGTCCTCGGACTGATCGTGCTCTTGGAATCGTACTTCGTGCCATCCACCCGTCGTGGGTACGATGAGTACATTGCCCCACTGCGTCACTGCCGCGTAGGTAAATGTTGAATGGATTGCGGAGGCGGAGTTCATTTCTTCTTGTCTCCCCCAAGACCGGGAAGACCGCCGCCGAGGCCGGGCAGCTTCGGCCCGCCCGGGCCGCCGAGATTCTTCAGCGCGTTCATCTGTTGCGGTGAAAGCTGCGGCGCGCCGCCCATTCCGCCGCCACCGCCACCGCCGCCGCCCATGCCGCCGCCGCCGCCCATATTGCCCATCATGCCAGCGAGGCCCTTGAGGCCGCCCTTGCCGAGCTTCTTCATCATGTCGGCCATGTTGCGGTGCTCTTTCAGCACCTTGTTGACCTCGGCCACGTCGACGCCGGCGCCGGCCGCAATGCGGCGCTTGCGCGAGGCCTGAAGCAGGTCGGGCTTGCGGCGCTCCTTCGGCGTCATCGACATGATGATCGCTTCCTTGCGCTTCATCACGCGGTCGTCGATGCCGGCGGCGGCCATCTTTGCCTTGGCGTCCTTCACGCCGGGCAGCATTTCCATCATGCCGCCGAGGCCGCCCATGCGCTGCATCTGGCGCAGCTGGCCGGCGTAATCCTCCAGGTCGAACTGACCCTTCTGCATCCGCTTGGCGACGCGCTCGGCCTCGACCATGTCCATCTCGGCCTTGGCCTTCTCGACCAGGCTGACGATGTCCCCCTGCCCGAGAATGCGGCCAGCGATGCGGCGGGCGTCGAACACGTCGAGGCCGTCAAGCTTTTCGCCCACGCCGATGAAGCGGATCGGCAAGCCGGTGACGGCGCGCATCGACAACGCCGCGCCGCCGCGGCCATCGCCGTCCATGCGCGTGAGGACGAGGCCGGTGAGCGGCAGGCGTTCGTTGAAGCGGCGCGCGGTCTCGACGGCGTCCTGGCCCGTGAGGGCGTCAGCAACAAGCAGCGTTTCCGACGGGTTCGCGATCTTCGCGATCTCGTCCGCCTCGTTCATCATCTGGTCGTCGAGCGTGGTCCGGCCCGCCGTGTCCAGCATCAGCACGTCGTAGCCGCCGAACTTCGCCGCCTGGATGGCGCGCCGGGTGATGTCGGCGGGCAACTGCCCAACGACGATCGGAAGTGCGTCGACGCCGACCTGGTCGGCGAGGATCTTGAGCTGCTCCATCGCTGCCGGACGGCGCGTGTCGAGTGAGGCGACGAGGACTTTCTTGCGTTCCTGATCCTTCAGCCGCTTGGCGAGCTTGCCGGTGGTCGTCGTCTTACCCGAGCCCTGCAGGCCGGCCATCAGGATGATGGCGGGCGGGCTGTCGATCTTCAGCGGCGCTGGTTCTTCGTCGCCGCCCAGCGTCTCGACCAGCGCATCGTGCACGATCTTGACGACCAGCTGGCCGGGCTTGATCGACTTGATGACGTTCTCGCCCACGGCCTTGGGGCGGACATCGTCGATGAATTTCTTGACGACAGACAGGGCGACGTCGGCTTCCAGAAGCGCCACGCGGATCTCGCGCAGGGCTTCGTTGACGTCCTTCTCGGACAAGGCGCCGCGGCCGGTGAGGCCGTCGAATACCTTGCCAAGACGATCTGTCAGCGCGTCAAACATCGCCATTCCTTTTCATGCCGGACACCTTGTCCGACATGGGTAGTCTTCTTCCGACGCGCAAACGCCTTTTTGCCCCGCTGAGCGCAACGCGCCGGGCGGGGGACCTCGCCAGCCTCGTCCGTCAGGTGACGGGGTCGTGCCGGTCAAAGCACAGGAATCCCATGTCTGGGGGGTTCTTGCGCGGAAGGCGGGTTCCCTACCCTCGCATGTCCGCGAGGTCAAGCCAGATCGAAAACGGGGTGAAACCTTTTCCGCGCTCGATTGTTCTTGCCGGACAGAGGAATTCTCATGACGTATGTTAGCGGTTTCGTGACCCCGGTTAAGTCGATTGACAAGGACGCCTATCTCAAATCGGCGCAGCAAGCGGCCCCTATCTTCAAAGAGTTCGGCGCCTTGTCCCAAGTGGAAACGTGGGGCGATAAGTTGCCCGATGGAAAGGTTACCGATTTCAAAAAGGCCGTGCAGGCAAAGGACGACGAGACAGTCGCCTTTTCCTGGATCACTTGGCCGGACAAGCAGACCGCCGACGCAGCCGAGAAGAAGATGATGGAAGACCCGCGCATGAAGGAGATGAGTGTGCCCTTCGACGGAAAGCGGATGATCTTCGGTGGTTTTCAGACGATCTTTGAAGCCTGACTTCTTCGCTGGTATCAGTCAGCGTGGCCACTCGGCCGACAATGCCGACTGATATCCAGCCATAATCCAGATTTACACTTCAAATCAGCGTTCTTGCGGTCAGGCTAGGGTTCGAGCGCTTATGCCTGCATTCCAGCTATCTCACGCAACGACCTACGCATTTTCGTCGCCGGTCATGTTGTCGCCGCACACCCTCTATTTGAGGCCGCGGAGCGACCACAAGCTGACCCTGCAATTGGCGACGCTTACCCTCTCCCCGCCCGCCGAGGTCGTCTGGCGCAGCGACCTCTATGGCAACTCGATCGCCGTCGCGTACTTTTCAGGCGAGACGACCCGGCTAGACATCACCAGCGAGCTCAGCGTCGAAACCTTCCCGCGCTCGGAAAGCCAGCGGCGGCTTCTGCTGGAGACCGGCACGGCGCAGTATTCGCCGACCGAGCAGCGCATGCTGTGGGCCTTTATCGACCAGCCCAGGGACACCGCCGACGCAGTGACTGCGTGGATCAAGCGTGGCGCGTCCACTGTGCAGAAGGGCCAGTATGAGCGCTTGCTCGAATGCGCAGCCCGCATCCGCTACGAGTTCGACTATCGCATCCGCTTCGAGCAGGGCCTGCAGTCGCCATCCGAAACCCTGCGGCTGCATTCGGGCACATGCCGCGATTTTGCCGAGCTGATGATCGCCGCCGCACGCAGCCTCGGCTGCGCCGCGCGCTTCGTGACAGGGTATGTCTACACGCCGAACGCGGCGCCCGGATCATCCTCGCCCCATGCCTGGGCGGAGGTCTACATTCCGGCCGTCGGCTGGATCGAGCTAGACGCCACCAACGGGCTGGTGGACGATGGCGATCTCATCCCCGTCGCCTCGGCGGCTTCCGGCGTCGAGCTGACGCCGATCCTGGGGGCTTTCACCGGCTACGGCGCGACGTCCAGCTTGTCTGTTGGCGTCGACGTGACCAAGCTGGCCTGACTGTACCGCTGCGCCCTGCAATGCTAACCGGCGGCAAACCGGGGACGTTGCATGCGCACCATCGGACTGATCGGCGGCATGAGCTGGCAGAGCTCCCGCCTCTACTATGACCGGATCAACCAGATGGTTGCTGACCGTCTCGGCGGCGCGCATTCCGCGAAACTTATCGTCAACTCGCTCGATTTCGGGCCCATCGCCAAGATGCAGGCGGCCGACCAATGGCGTGAAGCGGGCGCTGTGCTCGCGAACGCCGCCCAGTCGCTCGAACGCGCCGGCGCCGACGTGATCGCCATCGGCGCAAACACGATGCACAAGGTAGCGCAACAGGTAATGGCCTCGGTGCGCCTGCCGCTGATCCATATCGGGGATGCGCTGGCCAAGGAGCTGAAGGTCGACGCGCGCTCGCGGCCGCTGCTGCTCGGCACGCGCTACACGATGGAAGACCCGTTCCTGATCGATCACCTCGGCAACAAGGGCGTCGGCGCCGTCACGCCCGACAAGGCCGACCGCGATGCGCTGCACGCCATCATCTATGACCAGCTGATCAAGGGCGTCGTGACCGATCAGGCGCGCGATACGGTGCGCGCGATGATCGACCGGTCAGCCGCGAAGGAAGCCGACAGCGTGGTCTTCGCCTGCACCGAGATCGGCATGCTGTTCCCGCCGACCGATGCGGGCCTGCCAGGCTATGACACGCTGGAGATCCATGCAGCAGCGCTGGTGGATTTTGCGCTGCGGTAGGCCCTACTCATCATTCGCCTGATCCAGTGGCAGGCCCAGCTTCTCCCTCACCCGCGCGCCCATCAGGATGCCGTCCATCGCGTAGTTTCCTTCGTGGCAGGCATATTCGTAGATCTGGCCGCCATCGTTCCAGAAGGTGATCTCGCCCGACCAGGGCTGCGCATAGTAGGCAGGGTCATCCACCGTGAAGGCGTAGAGCAGCTTGTCGTCGGCGACGCGCGTGAAGCGCTCGGTGACCTTGCCCGTCGTCGAGAGATAGGCCGGGTGGTCTTGCCACGAATGGTAGGCGTTGAAGTTCGTCGTCTCGATCACCAGCGCATCGCCGTCCCACCAGGCGACGGGGTCGCCGAACAGCGGCGCGATCGCCGCCGGCTGGTGATCACGCCGCTCTGAATCCTTCTTGAAGGGGATCACGCGCGCATGGCTGATCATTTCGGTGTGGATCATCACATGCGTCGGCGTTTGCACGATCTGGTAGTGGTTGTTGTAGAGGCCGTTGATCATCGGCGGGCCGGTGCGGCCGCCGGTGGCGAGGCAGCGGTCCGGTAGGGGACGGGATTCCGGGTCGGAGTAGCCAAGGCGTTCCTCGCCCGCGTGGGCGAGTTTCCGGCCA
>CADEDX010000357.1 GCA_902826195.1 uncultured Bradyrhizobium sp.
CGTGTCGCCATCCTCAGGCAAGTAGGAGGCCTTCAGCAAATATTTTCCGATCTCCGGGCCCGGCGTCCGCGTCATCTGCTCGACGCCGACCACCAGCACGATTTTGGCCGCGCCCGCGGCGATCGCGCGGATGCCCTGATGCACCGCCGCCGACCCGGTGGCGCAGGCGTTTTCCACCCGCGTGGCCGGCTTGAAGCGCAGTTTTGGATCGGCCTGCAGCACCAGGGAAGCCGTGAAATCCTGCGGCGAGAAGCCGGCATTGAAATGCCCGAGCACGATCTCGTCGACGTCGCCGGCCGAGATGCCGGCATCGGCCAGCGCTTCGGTCGCCACCTTCACCACCAGGCTCTCGACGGTTTCCGCGTCGAACTTGCCGAATGGCGAGTGCGCCCACCCCACGATGCTGGCTGTCATGGTTGTTCTCCCTGTTCCGGTTCTGCTCGGTTTGTAACCTATCTTGGTGCGGCTTTCAGCGATTTCATCGTGCGCTCGCACATGGCGGTTATGCCTGCCCAATTGCCGGACCGGATTTCGGCGGCCGAGCACAGCCAGGAACCGCCGACGGCCACGACATTCGGCTCGGCCAGCCAGGTCGCGGCATTGGCCTCGCCGATGCCGCCGGTCGGGCACACCCTGATATTGGGGAACGGGCCCGCCAGCGCTCGAAGTGCCTTGATACCGCCGGCCTGCTCGGCGGGAAAGAACTTGACGATATCGAAGCCGGCCGCCAGCGCCTGCATCAGTTCGGATGCGGTTGCGATCCCCGGCGCAAACGGCAGTTCGCTGGCCGCGGCGGCCTGCAAAAGCGCCGGCGTCGCACCGGGGCTGATGCCGAATTTAGCCCCGAGTCCCATAGCCCGCGCCAGATCGTCGGCATTCAGAATCGTGCCGATGCCGACGACGGCGTCCGGCACCTCCGCGATCATGGCCTTGGCAGCATCCACCGCCACCGGCGTTCGCAGCGTCACTTCCAGCACACGCACCCCGCCCGCCACCAGCGCGCGCGCCAAGGGCACCGCATCCTCGACCCGTTCGATCGTGAGCACGGGGATGACGGTGGCGGATTTGAAGATGTCGGCGAGCAGTTGCTGCCTCGATGGGACGGTCATGACGATGCCTCGCGGGAATTGACGTGGTTCGGGATCAGGCCGGACGGCATTTCCGCACGCGGGATGATCGCCCCGGGATGGCATACCACAACGCCGGCCAGACGATGCCCGATACGAGCAGCCTCGATCGGGTCGGCGCCCCTGAGACGCGCCGCCACATAGGCGGCGGCAAAACTGTCGCCGGCCGCGGTCGTATCGACGACCGGCGTCTCCAGCGGCTTGGCCTTTATCGGATAGGGCACGCCGTCGAGGCGGACGATGCTCGCCGGCTCCAACAGTTTCAACACCACCTCGCTCCCCGGAATCCGCGCCAGCAGCGCCTCGCTGGTCATGCCGGGATACAGCGGCAACAGATCCTCCGTCGAGGCCAGTACGATGTCGGCCGAGGAAAATGCCTGCAGGAAGACGGCGCGCGCGAGATCCAGATCGGGCCAGCCGCGGGCGCGGAAATTGGTGTCGAAAGCGAACCGCGCCCCCTTCTCGCGGGCGCGGTCGAGGGCCGCGAACAGTCGCCCCCGGCCCTCCGGGCCGTAAAGCGAGAGCGTGATCGCGGAGAGATAGACCAAGTCGTAGCCGGCCAGCGAATCCAGAATCTCCGGTGTCTGCGGCAGGTCCATCAGGCTGCGCGCCGCAGCACTGTCGCGCCAGTGGAAGAACCGCCGTTCGCCCTCGTCGTCGGTCTGGATCATGTAGAGCCCGGGCAGCTTGCCCGACAGCCGCGTTACCTGAGAGGTCCCTACCCCTTCCGCAGCCCAGCCCGAGATCATCTCGTCGCTGAGGCCATCGTCGCCGAGCGCCGTGATGTAATCGACGCCGACGCCGAGCCGGGAGAGATAGACGGCGGTGTTGAGCGTGTCGCCGCCATAGCCGCGCGAAAACAGGCCGGGGTCTTCGCCCTGGGCCTGTTTGAGCTCGATCATGCACTCGCCGATGCAGGCTACCTTGCTCATGACCGCATTCGCATGAAGAAACGTCGTGTCACGTCAGCCCGCGAACTTGCCGCCGAGTTCATCCTCGATGTGGATGCGGATGATGTCGTCAAAGGTCTTCTCGGCGGTGGTAAAGCCGAGCTTGAGCGCACGGTCGGTGACGAAATCGCGCGGCCAGCCGGAGACGATGTTGATGATGGTTGGATCGGGCACCCGCTTGATGCGCGCGGTGACGTTCTTGCCGGCGACACGATCGAGCGCCGCGATCTGCTCGCCGACGGTCACGGACATCCCGGGCATGCTCAGATTGCGCCGCGCGCCCATCGCGTTGAGGTCCATGGTGCCGGCATGGACCAGAAAGCCGACCGCCGATTTCGGCGAGGCGTGCCAGTGCCGCACGTCATCGGAGACCGGCAGCGCCGCCTCCTCGCCCGCCAGCGGCTCGCGGATGATGTTGGAGAAGAAGCCGGAGGCCGCCTTGTTCGGCTTGCCCGGCCGCACGCAGATCGTCGGCAGGCGGATCGAAATGCCGTCGAGCAGGCCCTTGCGGGTGTAGTCGTTGATCAAGAGTTCGCAGATCGATTTCTGCGTGCCGTAGCTGGTCAGCGGGGTATGGAAGAATTCGTCGCCGATCTTTTCCGGGAACGGCGCGCCGAACACCGCGATCGATGACGTGAACACTAGCCGCGGCTTGTAGCCGCCGCCGGCGTGGCGGATGGCATCGATCAAATGGCGGGTGCCGTCGAGGTTGATGCGGTAGCCCTTGTCGAATTCGGCCTCGGCCTCGCCGGAGACGATCGCCGCGAGATGGAAGATCACCTCCGGACGGTGTGCGATCAAGGGCTCCGCCGCTCCGGCATCGGCGAAATCGGACGCCACGACGGTGATCGGAATCGAGGCATTCGCAGGCTTGGTCGGCGCCACCACGTCCTGCAGCGTCATGCGGGTGATATCGTGCTTGCCGAGGCGGCCGTCACGCAGCAGCCGTTCGGTCAGCTTGCGGCCCACCATGCCGGCGGCGCCCAAAATCAGAATGTGCAAGACCCGTCTCCTTTTTGAACCTGTTTATTATCAGCCGGGCCTTCAAGCGGTTACTCTTTTACGGCTCCCGTCATCGCCGACACATAATGCTCAACGAAGAAGGCGTAAAGGATAACCAGCGGCAGCGAGCCCGCCAATGCGCCCGCCATCAGCGAGCCCCAGCGATAAATGTCGCCGTCGACGAATTCGTTGACGATCGCAACCGGCACCGTCTTGTTGGAGGTCGATTGCAGGAAGGTCAGCGCATAGATGAACTCATTCCAGCATAGTGTGAAGCAGAAGATGACCGCGGAAATCAGGCCCGGGATCGCCCGCGGCAGCACGATCTTGACCAGGAGCTGCCAGCGGCTGGCGCCATCGATCAGCGCGCACTCTTCGAGTTCGAACGGGATGGTCTTGAAGTAGCCCATCAAGAGCCAGGTCGAAAACGGGATCAGGATGGTCGGATAGGTCAGGATCAGCGCGAGCGGCGAGTCGAACAGCCCGTACTGGAACACGACGGTCGCGAGCGGAATGAAGAGGATCGACGGCGGCACGAGGTAGGACAGAAAGATCAGCCCGCCGACCCACTGCGCACCGCGATAACGCAACCGCACGATCGCGTAGGCCGCCAGCACGCTGGCGAAGATCGACAGGATGGTGGCGCACACGGCCACATACATCGTGTTCCACAGCCACAGCGGATAGTGGCTGTCGAACAGCAGCTTGTGAAAGTGCTTGAGGGTCGGATTCCAGGTCCAGAACGGATTGAACTTGTCGAGGTCGAGCAGTTGCTCATCCGGTTTGATCGCCGTCAGCCCCATCCAGTAGAACGGGAACAGCAGCACGAACACGATGATCGCCAGCGGCATGTACAGCGTCACCATCCGGCGCGGCACTGACTGCAGATAGCTCATGCCCTCGCTGTGATCGTCTTTGGCGACCGTCGGCGATGTTCCGGCAAGTACAGACTTGAGATCAATCCGCGAGGTCGGAAGATCAGTCATTGGTTCCACCCTGCTGCCACTTGCGAAAGCGCGCGCGGGGCTTGCCCCGTTCGCGCAAAAGAAGATCCGGCACCGCGGAGATCAGTCATTGTTCTCACCTTGCTGCCACTTGCGACGCTGCAGCCCGAACCAAGACACCATGATCGCGGCGAGCAGGAACGGGATCATCGCGCTCGAGATCGCCGCGCCCTCGCCGAGCTGGCCGGCGATAATGGCGCGCTGATACGACAACGTCGCCATCAGGTGCGTGGCGTTGACCGGACCACCCCGCGTCATCGCCCAGATCAGCTGGAAGTCGGTGAACGTGAACAGCACGGAGAACGTCATCACCACCGCGATGATCGGCGTCAGCAGCGGATAGGTGATGAAGCGGAACATCTCCCATTTCGACGCGCCATCAAGCGTCGCCGCCTCGTAGAGCGAGGGTTGCACTGTCTGCAGGCCGGCAAGCAGCGTGATCGCGACAAAGGGAACCCCGCGCCAGATATTGGCGAAGATCACGCAGATCCGCGCCCAGGTAACGTCGCCGAGGAAGTTGATGTTTTCGGTGATGAGGCCGACTTGCTTGAGCGACCATGAGATGATCGAGAACTGGGAATCGAAGATCCACCAGAACGCCAGCGCCGACAGCACGGTTGGCACGATGAAGGGTATCAGTACCATCGCACGCAGGATGGCCTTGAACGGCATGTTCTCGTTCAACAGCAAGGCCAGATACAGGCCGATCGCGAATTTGATGGCGCTGGCGACGGCGGTGTAGAGCAGCGTGTTGAATACCGACAGCCAGAAGATCGTGTCGCCCCAGAGCCACTCGTAGTTTTCCGTCCCGATGTACTCGCCGGGCCGGCCGATCTTGGCGTCGGTGAAGGAAATCCAGATGCCAAGTCCCAGCGGATAGGCCAGAAACAGGATCAGGAATGCCATCGCCGGCAGCATGAACCAAAAGCCGAGCCAGTTCCGGTTGGTTCGGAGCTGATCCCAGGCGGTAGCCTCGCGGATCGGCGGTCGGGCAGTCCGGCGTTGGAGGGCGATGTCAGCCATTGGCGAAATCCCGCAGTTCGGTTCGGCCTGTCGCCGTCTTGGTATCTGAAGCGAGGGGGGCGAGCCGCAGTTGCGGCCCGCCCCGTTTGGCCTAGCGATAGATGCGCTTTAGCTGCCGTTCGGTCACCGCGATGGCACCCTTGGCGTCGTCGCGTCCGCTGCAGTAGTTGGCGAACATGTCTACCACCAGGAAGTCGGCGATCGCGGTCGCCGCCTTCTCGCCGGGCGTGCCGATCCCCGACGCCGGCAGCGCTCGTTTGCTGCACTGGCTGAAGACCGCATTCTTCGGATCCGCGGTCCAGACCGGAGAATTGTCGTAGGCATTCAGCGTGTGGGTGAGATAGCCCCGCGCGCCGGACAGCCACTTATCGAAGTTTTCCTTCTCCAGCATGAAGGCGATAAACGCCTTGGCGGCGTTCGGGTACTTGGTGAAGTTGAACGCCAGGATCGGCGACGCGAGCTGCAATTCGGTCGGCTTGCCGACCGGACCGACCGGGAATGCCGCGTGGTAGGTATCCTCGGCAAGTTCCTTTTTGGTCGGGTCGTCCTTGGCTGCGACATAGATCGAGATGCCGTTGGCGGTGCAATAGAGTTCGCCTGCCAGAAACGCCTTGTTGTTGGAAGAGTCGTTCCAGGATGCGATGCCGGGAATGAAGGTGTCGGTCAGCGCCTTGGCGTATTCCAGCGCCTTCACCGTCTCCGGCGAATTGATGATGACCTTGTCGTTCTTGTCGACGGTATAGGCGCCGTGACCCCAGAGCACCCAGTGCAGCCAGCCATTGGCGTCGCCTGTCGCGTGACCGAGCGGAAAACCTGCCGGCGTGTTGTTCTTCTTGAGCGCCTTGCACATCTCGAGGAAGCCCGGAAAGTCCGCCGGGAACGTGCTGAATCCCGCCTTGTCGAGCGCCGACTTGCGGTACGTCATGTTGCCGCCGATGGTGGCGACGGGAATGCCGAGCCAGTCGTTGCCGAGCTTGCAGGTCTTTTCGGCTGCGTCGGTCCATCCGCCGTATTTCTTGCCGAGATAGTCGGCAACGTCGTTCATCTTCAGGACCTTGGTCGGGAACAGCTGCGGCAGGGTGTGCAGCCCCCACGCCAGATCGATGCCCGAACCGGTATTGGCGGCAACGGACGCCTTCGGCTGTACGTCCTCGAAGGACTCGGAGAACACGTTCATTTCGGTGCCGGTGGCAGCCTTGAACGCTGCGACCATGGCGTTGAACGCGTCATCTTCCGCCGGCACGAAGCGCTTCCAGCGCATCACGGTGAGCTTGGCGCCCTTCTCGGCCTTCCACGGTGCCGATTGCGCCCAGGCCTTGGCAAAGTCGAACAACGCCGGCCCGGTTAGTGCGCCGGCCGCCGCCAACGCGGTGCCGCCCTGAAGCAGAGAGCGGCGGGTAAAGTCGTGCATGGTTCATCCTCCCGTTTTGATATTTTATGGCTTTTGCTCAGCCCTCGTTTCTAATTTTTTTTAGGCGTCGTCTTTTTTCTTGGTCTTGTTGTCTTGGTCTTGTTGTCTTGGTCTTGTTGTCTTGGTCTTGTTGTCTTGGTCTCGTCACTCAGCCATTCAGGCGCTTCCCTGTCGTGTCGTCGAACAGATGCACCAGCGACGGATCGGGCTTGAGCCGGATCTTGTCGCCCGGATTGAACTGATGCCGCTCGCGGAACACGGCGACCACCTGCTCGCCACCGAGCTTGGCGAACACCTGGGTTTCCGAGCCGGTCGGCTCGACCACGACGATTTCGGCTTCGGCGCCGTCATCGGCGATGGTGAAGTGTTCGGGCCGCACGCCGTAGACGGCCGGCTGGCCGTCGGAATTGGCGGGCGCATTCTTCAGCGGCAGCTTGACGCCGTTCGGCCCCTCGAACACGGCGCTGCCGTTCGACTTCACCTTGCCCTTGAGGAAATTCATCGCTGGCGAACCGATGAAGCCGGCGACGAACTGGTTGGCCGGGCTGTCATAGAGTTCGAGCGGCGTGCCCATCTGCTCGACGATGCCGTCATGCATCACCACGATCTTGTCGGCCATGGTCATGGCCTCGAT
>CADEDX010000358.1:0-2485 GCA_902826195.1 uncultured Bradyrhizobium sp.
AAACTATTTCTGTCACGACGGATATGCATCAAGTTAAGTGCCGGATGCTCTAGCTGCGCGAAACGCCGGCGTCCGCGTCACTGCATCGAACCAGCCGGCCGCGGCAGCAACCGGTCGGTGCAGGCGGACTGACGCATTACTCGTCGATCGCCCGAAGTTTTCGCTCAAGTTCTGCGATCTGCTCCTTGATGCGCTTGCGGAACCCGTCGTCGTTGGTGCTTCGCGCCATCTGCCGATGGCGCATGATCTTCATTTCGAGTTCTACACGCTCGTTTGCGTGGGGCATGGTAAAAAATCCATTGTCTTCAGAAGACGATGGAAGGACGAATTTGTTTCAGCCGACCATTTTGGAGCGTTTCCAAATGCCGCCGAGCCGACCGCGCGAACCTACAGCCTCAGAGCCGTCAGGATCAGGGCGGTAATCAGCACAGCAGTTCCCACGGACGCGACCGCGAAAAATATTCTGGGCATGAGAGCCACCATATTGCTTGATCCTTACGTGACGCTGACGACTTTCATCGGGTCGGACCGCACGCCATCCCGCATTGGAATGCGCGCAGCACCTTTGTACCCGGCTGAAGACTCCAGCGCCTTGGGTCGATTACGCTTTGGGTAAACGCGTGGCGGAACATGAGACACGCACTCACACAGACACGGGAGCGCAAAACTCTCAGTCGCGGACAGCCGCCATGAACTGGCGGCAACATTGGAATCGTAACGCCTGCGTATGTCCGATGCACGACATTTCTTGCAGAAGCGCGACGAAAGGATGAGGGCGCCGGATCAAAATGTTCTGTTGCTGAGACTGTAAGAAACATGAACGCGTGCAGCAGCAAGCAAGTACGAGCGGCCAACTGACTTCGCGTTAATAACCAAACAGTTGATAAACTTCGGATTGTCGGTGTACATGTTTGTCGCCAGCGCATTCCGTTGATCGTGATGGCGCCGTCCGCGAGCCCGTGGCCGGTTTCATCGCTCTGTCGTATTTGTCGAAGTCGATCAAGGCCGGCAAGCCTACACCTGATGCCTTGGAACACATCCCCGTGCCCGCCCGGGATCAGGATTGCGCGATCGCGCGCCAAGGCGAACCCAGGCGTTGGCTAAACTTTGGCGGGTCAGCGGGAACAGGCCCGGCGGCCCGCTCAATCAAGCCGTTCGCGCGCCTTGCGCCGGGCGCTGATCGCAGCTAATGGAACGGCATCGGAGCGTGGCGCAGCCCGGTTAGCGCACTAGTCTGGGAGACTAGGGGTCGGAGGTTCAAATCCTCTCGCTCCGACCATTCATTTAACCTACTGATTCCCTGACGTTTCCATTCCGCTCCCTCAAGCGGCCGCGTGGCGGGGTTGCCATATTTTGGGGCTGCCTGCTCGGCGCGTCGCCGAAGCGGTTGAGGTTTCGTCCGCCCGCCCCTCAACCGTCCTTGATCGCGCTGTCCAATAATTGGCGGCAGGCGACCAGGTCCTGCAGCACCCGCTCCAGGCGCTCGCGGTCGGCCTCCGAGGGGCCCGACTTGCCCTTGACGAACGGCAGCAGCATGCCGTCGTCGTCGGTATCGACGAAACGGTAGTCGATTTCCTTTTCCTCGGTCTCTCCATCCTCGTCTTCCAGGGCATCGACGATCGGCGCCTCGACGTCGTCCTCGGGCTCCTGCAGGCTGAGACCGATCGCCTCCTCGACCGCGCCGAACGTAACGGCGGAGGTCTGATCGGCAAGGCCCTGCACCGATTTGATGCCGTGCTCTTTGAGGATCCGCTGCACACCGCGGATGGTATAGCCCTCCCCATAGAGCAGCCGGCGGATGCCCTTGAGCAGGTCGACATCGTCGGGCCGGTAATAGCGCCGCCCGCCGCTTCGCTTCATCGGCTTGATCTGGGCGAACCGCGTCTCCCAGAACCGCAGCACGTGCTGGGGAATATCGAGTTCTTCAGCGACTTCGCTGATGGTGCGGAACGCATCCGGCGCCTTGTCCAAATGCCAGCTCCTCTCAACTCATCTCGTTGGTGAAGACGCGTACTCGACTTATTAGGCAGCCTAATACCCGGTCTCGCTAGGCGGCCTTGCTATTCAGCCTTGCCTTCGCCATTGCCGACCGCGTGGCCGTTGATGCGCTGCTTCAGAATAGCCGATGGCTTGAACACCATCACGCGACGCGGCGAGATCGGCACTTCAGTACCGGTCTTCGGGTTACGTCCGATACGTTGACCCTTCTTGCGCACCATGAAGGAACCGAATGACGACAGCTTCACCGTCTCGCCCTTCTCAAGGCAATCGGTGATCTCTTTCAAAACGAGCTCGACAAACGCTGAGGATTCCGTTCGCGACAGACCCACCTTCTGGTAGACCGCCTCGCATAGATCGACGCGTGTGACTGTTTTTCCGGTCCCGGTCATCGCCTGCCCCGCACTCTCGGCGAACAATTTATTCTCTGAAATTATGAGGTTAGCTTGCAATGGTCAACAGCGAGCATCATGCAGACGCATGAAAC
>CADEDX010000358.1:2585-7130 GCA_902826195.1 uncultured Bradyrhizobium sp.
ATTATGAGGTTAGCTTGCAATGGTCAACAGCGAGCATCATGCAGACGCATGAAACACAGCTACATTTTAATCGAATGTGTGATGTCGCTCCTACCAGCGCACCAGCGCGGAACCCCAGGTGAAGCCGCCGCCCATGGCTTCGAACAGCACCAGATCACCTTTCTTCACGCGTCCGTCCTTGACGGCCACCGAAAGCGCCAGCGGGATCGACGCGGCCGACGTATTGCCGTGCAGGTCGACGGTTAGCACCACTTTCTGCGGTGCAATATGCAGCTTGTGCGCCGAAGCATCGATGATTCGCTTGTTGGCCTGGTGCGGAATGAACCAGTCGATGTCCTCCGCAGTCGCGCCGGTCGCATTGAAGGCGTCCACGATCACGTCCGTAATCATGCCGACCGCGTGCTTGAACACTTCGCGGCCTTCCATCCGGAGATGGCCGACGGTCTGGGTGGTGGAAGGACCGCCGTCGACGAACAGTTTGGACTTGTGCCGACCGTCCGAGCGCAGATGCGTCGTAAGAACGCCGCGATCGGAGGGTTTTCCGGGCTGGTCCTGCGCCTCGAGCACGATCGCGCCGGCGCCGTCGCCGAACAGCACGCAGGTACCGCGGTCGTTCCAGTCGAGAATGCGCGAGAACGTCTCGGCGCCGATCACCAGCGCGCGCTTGTAGGCGCCGCAGCGCAGGAAATTGTCGGCGGTCGCAAGCGCGAAGACGAAACCCGAGCATACCGCCTGCAGGTCGAAGGCGGCGCCGTGATGGATGCCAAGCCCGTTCTGGACGGCGACCGCGGTCGCCGGAAAGGTATTGTCCGGCGTCGAGGTCGCCAGCACGATCAGGTCGATCGCCTGCGCGTCGAGGCCTGCGTGCTCCAGCGCCGCGCGCGCCGCGTTGATCGCCAGATGCGACGTGAACTCACCCTCGGCCGCAATGTGGCGTTGGCGAATGCCGGTGCGCTGAACGATCCAATCGTCCGACGTGTCGATCCGGGCAGCGAGTTCTGCATTGGTCAGCACCTTCTGCGGCAGGTAGGAGCCGCAACCCAGCACGACCGAACGTTTCGCAGTCACGAGACAACCTCCTGCGCGGTCTGTGCCAGTGCACTGCCGTCGCGATTGAGCATTCCATTGATCTTGGTGAGGAGATCGTTGCGGACCGTCTCATAACCAACATTTATGGCGTAGGCAAAGCCTTCGGCATCGGCACCGCCGTGGCTCTTGACCACCATGCCGGTGAGCCCGAGCAGCACGCCGCCATTGAGCCGGTTCGGGTCGAGCTTTTCCCGCAGCGCCCTGAAGGCGCCGCGCGCGAGCCAGTAGCCGATCTGGGCGATCCATGATTTCGAAATTTCGGCGCGGAGAACGTCGACAATCTGGCGCGCCGTGCCCTCGGCGGCCTTGAGCGCAATATTGCCGCTGAAGCCTTCCGACACGATGACATCGGCCGCGCCTTTGCTGATGCCGTCGCCCTCGACGAAGCCGATATATTCGAGCTGCGGCAGGTTCATCGCGCGCAGCATTTCGCCCGCCTCGCGAATCTCCTCGTGGCCCTTGACCTCCTCGACGCCGATATTGAGCAGGCCGACGGTCGGCCGCTGCCGGTCGAACAGCACGCTCGCCATCGCGCTGCCCATCACCGCCATGTCGACGAGGTGCTGCGCGTCGCCCCCGATGGTCGCGCCGAGATCCAGCACCACGGAAACGCCCCGCTTGGTCGGCAATACCGCGGCAATCGCCGGACGGTCGATTCCAGGCACCGTGCGCAGGCAGAACCGCGCCATCGCCATCAACGCGCCGGTGTTGCCGGCCGAGACCGCAACGTCCGCCTCCTCTTTTTTCACCGCCTCGATTGCCAGCCACATGGACGAGGTCTTGCGACCGCGGCGCAGCGCCTGGCTCGGCTTGTCATGCATGCTGACGGCGACGTCGGTATGGATGACGCGCGATGCCGCTTTGAGCGCCGGATACTTGGCCAGTTCGGGATCGATGCAGGCGCGGTCGCCGTACAACAGGAATTCGGTGTCGGGATGCCGGGTCAATGCGGTAGCGGCCGCCGGAATGACCACCGATGCGCCGACATCGCCGCCCATGGCGTCAAGCGCGATTCGAACCTTTTGCGGCATGGACGTTCCGGAAACCTGATCTCTTGCGGCCTTCGTGGAGCCCGGCCGCACTGGACGGCACCGTTAGCCGGTGCCTGGCGAAACGCAACTCCGCGCCCCTGCCGGGCCGCGACAATAGCGTGTCCCCGCCCCGACACAACCTCTTGACCATGCTCTTTTGGCGAAAGCCGAGCGCTGTGGCCCGGAATCACGAATACGCAATATAGATATACAATTCAATATCTTAGGAGGTATTCTGGCGACCCAATAGAACCGCCCGAAATCGAGCGGGGCCTCTCCGGCGCTCCCCCATGGGCCGCTATTTCCCCTTAGGCTTCCGCCCCCCCGGCGTTTTCGATTCCACCTTCAACGCCTTGAGCGCCGCGAACGGGTGATCCTCGGGATCGGCGGCCTCCACCACCGGCTCGAATACCGCGCCGGGCTTTCGTGGGTAGGGATCGACCGCGAGATACAAGGCGTCGGTAGCGAGCCGGCCAAGATCAATCATGCCATTTTCGATCGGCTCGGGCGGATCGGGGACCTCGTCGTCGCTCTCCTCCGCCTCGTCGATCAAGGCGGCCATCTGCGGGATTTGCTCAGGCGGCGCAAAGACCAGGTCGACTGGTTCATCGATGTCGGTCTCGATCTCCTCCAGCGTCACCACGCAGGTCTGTCCGATCCGCGCCTGCACACGGCCGGCCACGTGGAAACGGCCGCCGCGCTCGGGCGTCACGTCGAAGGATGCCCGCGCCAGCAATACATCCCGCAGACCTCCGACATCAGCCACCGCGTTGCGGACGGCCTGGTCGGCCTCGATGTCGCGGTGCAGGCCGGTCTCCGGTATCTGCGCCACCGCGATCGGAACGCGCCACGGGTCGGGCTTGTCGGTTGTGCCAGTCTTGCTCATTCTTGCGCGCCTGCCTTCTGCGGCAACGGGAACCGGACCGCACCGCTCGCCAGTGCCGCCTCGTCGATTCGATCGAGTGTGGCCATTGCCACCTCGGCATATTCCGCGAGCCGGCGGGCCTTTTCGATGTTCTCTCCGTTGAGGATATTCTTGCTGATCGCCCGCGCCAGCGCCTCACGGCCGTCGGTCAGCGCCATGTCGTAAGCCGCCGTCCGCCCATAGAAGGCTTCGCCGAAGGCCTGCATCCGTTTCGGCACCTTGAGGTCACTAACACCCATCTCGCGCAGATTATCGTCCATATCGTTGCAGAAATGGTCGAAAAGCCCCTGGGACAGGGCCACTCCGCCTTCCACCGATTTCAGGCGGCGCAGGATCAGCCACAAATGCAGGAGAAGCAGGTCAAAACGGCCGTTAACCGTGTCCGGAACCGCCAAGTCCCGGTAAAATAACGGTTCTCGCGCCTGCGTCACGATCATGCCATAGATGGACTCGATGGTGCCGCGCAACGGCGGCCGGGGTTTCCTGAAGTGATTGAACGGCCAAAGCATCGGGGGTTCCGCAAGCGAGCCCTCCAGAGTCTTTGCCCGGAGACCGCGCGTGTTGCAATCCAGCGTGCTGCCCGGTACGTCAACGCACCGCGCGATGCAAGAGGACGAACCAATTCCTGACATGACCGAGATGAGCCAGCCGAGCACTTCCGTGCCCTCGCCGCGTCGCCTGACCGTGCGCAGCTTTCGCGCGGCCGCCACTGTGGCCCTGATTTGTGCCGCGCTGGCAGGATGCACCGGCGAGCAGTTCCAGAAGGGTTATATCCTGCCGCCCAACGCGCTGGAGCAGATCCCGATCGGCGCCAGCCAGGACCAGGTGCTGATCGTGATGGGAACGCCGTCCACGGTGGCGACCCTCAACGGCGAGGTATTTTATTACATCTCGCAGCGATCCGAACGCAAAGTCGCGTTCATGAACCAGCAGGTCGTCGACCAGCGCGTGATCGCGATCTATTTCGACAGGAATCGCCAGGTCCAGCGGCTTGCCAATTACGGATTGCAGGACGGCAAGATCTTCGACTTTATCAGCCGCACCACGCCGACCTCAGGGCAGGAACTCAGCTACCTGACGCCGCTGTTCAAGCTGTTGAGCTTCAACTAGTCCGCGCGTACCCGCGGCAGCACACCATTTGGCGGACTGAAAATTATCGCCGGTCGGCGGTAACGATGCGCACCGTGGTCGCCTGATCGGCATTGCGCAGGCATGTCGGTGAAAAATGCGGCCAAACCTGTTTTGAACAGTCCACTGACTCCGCTCTTTCGGCCTCGCTCGCCCTTTGAGCCCGTTCCTCGCCAACTGCGCTGGTCGTGGATCCTGCAACAGCGCACGCCACCAAGCAGACAGCCAACACGGATTTCATTTCAGCACCTCACCTCGGATTGTCCCGCGCGGCGTCACAGTCGAGGGCTCAACGAGAAATTTTGCTGATCGTTCCCGATGCGCAATCGAAACGTCCGATGGGACTTATTCGTTTTGGCCAGCGCGCGATTC
>CADEDX010000359.1 GCA_902826195.1 uncultured Bradyrhizobium sp.
GCGGCGCGACAAGCGTCAGGTGCTGGCGACCAATGACGATCGCTATTGCCTGGCGCGCAACACCGGCAGCCGCGGCTCCCGCGTCACCCATCGCGGCCGTGAATTCGTGCTGCGACCGGGATCGATGGCGCTGCTCAGGCTCGACGAGCCGTTCTTTGCCGCCGACGGCATGAACGAGAAGCGCTTCACCAATGTGCATCTGCCGATGGCGACGCTGAAGGCGCTGGTCGCCGGCGTCGACGACCTCGTTGGCCGCGAGCTAGCGCCGGGCGGGGCGCTATCGCTGGCGATGGATTACAGCGATCTGTTGCTGCATCATCCCGGTGCCGTCGACGAGGCCGGCTTTGCGATCGCCAGCCATTTGATGGATCTGGCGGCGCTCGGTCTCGGCGCGCGCGGCGATGTCGCCGGCGCAGCCCGCCGCGGCGGCGTGCGTGCGGTACGGCTGAAGGCCGTGCTGATGATTTTGGAGAAGCGTTTTACGGAGCCGGATTTTTCTGCCCAAAAGCTCGCCGCCGCCGCAGGTCTCTCCGAGCGTTATGTCAACGAATTGCTTTATGAGGCCGGCGCCAGTTTTACCCTGAGGCTATTGGAATTGCGGCTGCGCAAGGCGGCGGACCTGTTGGCGCAGCCGGCCGAACGGCGCATCAGCGACATCGCCTTCGATTGCGGCTTCAACGATCTGTCCTATTTCAACCGCTGCTTCCGCCGCCGTTTTGGCCTGACGCCGACGGCGGCGCGGGGGCGGTAGTGCCCTTCAAACCGGCGATATTTTGACGCAACTTGTGCGTCGCATTCGCGTTACCATCTGATGACCATGGCAAACGACGATATCTATACGCCGCCCCGCCCGCGCAGCGGCAGTGAGCGGCCCTTCCGGGAACGCGCCTCAGGGCGCGCGTCTGGACGCGGGCCCGTGATTGACCAGGAAGGCCGCGAAGTCAACGACGCCGGCCCGCGTGCTCAATCCGAGGGCTTCCGGTTCGATTTTGGCCCGGGAGGCGCCAATCCCTTCGGCGACCTGACTCGCGAACAGCGGCTGGCGCGGCTCGACGCCATCGCCAAACTGCTTGATGTCGCCTTCGTCGTGCCCGGCACCAATTTCCGCTATGGCATCGACGGGCTGATCGGCCTGATCCCGGTCGTCGGGGACATCATCACGACGGCGATATCGCTGTGGCTGGTTCGCGAGGCGCGGGCGCTCGGCGCGCCTTGGCACATCACGGCGCGGATGCTCGGCAATGTCGCTGTCGACGGCGTGGTCGGCCTGGTGCCGGTCGCGGGCGACGCCTTCGACGTCATGTTCCGCGCCAACGTCCGCAACATGCGCATGCTCAAGCGCTGGCTCGACAAGCAGCCGCGCTAGAATTCTACGGTCATGAAAAAAAAAGCCCCCGGAGACGATCTCCGGGGGCTTTTGTTGGGAGATACCGGAATATCAGGCCGCGTCGGCCTTTTCCTCAGCGGCTGCGGCCGGGCGCGGACGGCGCTCCAGCGGGAAGGCTTCGCTTTCATAGAGCGATCGGATGCCGCTCTGGTCGAAGCGGGCTTCCTCGACCTGCAGGTAGGCGCCGTTCAGCGAGTCCGCCGGCAACTCCTCGATCGCGAAGCGAACCGCTTCTGCCGCGGTGCCGAAACGCCGATAAGCAAAGCCGGCGCGCTTTTTCTTGCGGATCGCGGCGGGAAACAGTTCGGCGGCGGTGTCGTAGCTGAATGGACGCATGGTCGGTGACCTCAATCTTTTTGGCTCTTGCGTGTGAGCAATGGGGATTGGATGACGGTGGGGCCAATATGACGGGCCGCGCCGTGCAGTCATTTCAATAGCCAATATAAGCTCATTTGACGGAATTGCGACCCCTGAAACGACCGATCGGGGGTGATGATGAATCCACGCATGGCTGTGGGGAACTCAAATTTAGTCAAGTTTTTTCAATGATTTAGGGTGCTCATAGTTTGCCGAGCAGCACCAGGATCAGCAGCACGATCAAAATCACCCCGATAAGCCCCATCCCGGAATGGCCATGGCCGTAGCCATAGCCCCGGAAGCGGCCGGAAAAGCCGCCCAAAAGGACGATAATCAGAATGATGACGAGTATCGTCCCAAGCGACATGGCGCGCTCCCCAAAAGGCCCGCGGGAGCGTCCCCAAACGCGACCGCGACCCGATCAAAGCATGTTTTGGGCCATGAGTCGTTGCTTCCCTTCTCCCCACCTGTCCGCCGAAGCCGTGGCGAAGGCGGATGTAGGGAGAAGGAAGCAGAGTGTCACTTCTTCGTCTCGTCGATCGGCAGCACCTTCAGCGGCGTCGCATAGGGTTCGACACGGAGACTGTCGCGGGCGATCAGGCCGATCTTGTGCAGCGGCGCCTGTTCGAGATCGCCGGCGGCGGATTTGCGCACCGCATATTGCCACGCCGTCATCGAGCCTTTGGCAACCAGCATCTTGGCGATGCCGGCCGCGTTCTGGCCTTCGATCTGGGCAAGGTCGCCCTCGCTGATCCCGATCACGATTTCGTCCTTGGCGGTGATGATCTTGAACAGGGAGACTTTATCGGCGGCAAGGGCTGGCTGCGTCGCGACGCTCTCCATGATGAGGGTGGCTGCGCCGATACCGAGCAGCAGGCGTTTGGAAATGTTCATTTCGAAATTCATCCTTGTCTGCCCGCCGGGCAGACAGGAAAAAGCGCCCCATCAAACAGAAACCCCGCGCGACCAGTTCTTGGTCGCGCGGGGTGCAAACAGGTTCGAGCGTTGCTGGAACTATTTCGGCTGCAACTTCAACGCGGCCGAATTGATGCAGTAACGCAGGCCGGTCGGGCCGGGGCCATCGGGGAAGACATGACCGAGATGGCCGTTACATTTCGAGCACAGCACCTCGGTGCGGATCATGCCGTGGCTGACGTCGCGCTCCTCACCGACATGGCTGTCCACGGCGGGGGCGGTAAAACTCGGCCAGCCGCAACCCGAGTCGAACTTGGCGTCGGATTCGAAAAGCGTCTGGCCGCAGCCGGCGCAGGTATAGGTGCCCGTGCGGTGCTCGTGCTCATATTCACCCGAGAACGGCCGCTCGGTCGCCTTCTCGCGCAGCACCGCGTACTGCATCGGCGTCAGTTCCTTGCGCCACTCGGCCTCGCTCTTGACGACCTTGGTGGATGTTTTGGTGTCGGACATATAGCCTCCTCAGTTCGTAGCCTTCGCGCTGCTGACCAGCGTCGGCTTCTCGATGTAGTTCTCCGCAAAGATCTTCTTCAAATTCTGGATCTTCGGGATGTCGTTGAACGCTATATAGGGCTGGTTCGGGTGCAGCGTCAGATAGTCTTGGTGGTAGTCCTCCGCCGCGTAAAACGCCTGCAGCGGGCCGACCTTGGTCACGATCGGCTTCTTGTAGACCTTGGCGGCGTTGAGCTGGGCGATATAGGCCTCCGCCACCTTCTTTTGCTCGTCATTGCTGGTGAAGATCGCCGAGCGATATTGCGTGCCGGTGTCCGGGCCCTGGCGGTTCAACTGCGTCGGGTCATGCACCACGGAAAAGAAAATCTGCAGGATCTTGCCATAGCTGATCTTTTTCGGGTCGTACTTGATCTCGACCGCCTCGGCATGTCCGGTCGTGCCGGTGCCGATCATGGTGTAGTTCGCGGTCATCTTGCTGCCGCCGGAATAGCCGGACACCGCGTTGAGCACGCCGGCGGTGTGCTGGTAGACGCCCTGCACGCCCCAGAAGCAGCCGCCGGCGATCACGGCGGTCTGGATGCCGTCGGCGGCCTGAACGTCGACCGCGGGCGGCGGAATGATGACGGCTTCCTCGGCGGCGCGCGACGGGCTGATGGCGACCGCGGCAATGGCCAGCGCCCCGATGGCGGCAGCGCAAAGCGACAGGCGGCTGAGATGGCGAGGGGACATGGTTTCCTCTTTCGGCAATGGTTGAGGGACAGTCTAGAGCGGGATCGGCGTTTCGCAATCGGCCCTGATCGTTCCGATGCCACAGATACGGCGCGATCTGCGGATTGTTACAGTCCGTGCCACACGAGTTCGTGAATAAAGCGCCGCCCGTGCAAGGCCTTAAGGGAGACGGCTAAACCGCGCTTGACCGAGACGGAACTGGCTTTCCACAATGAACCGTCTGTCGAGCACCGCGACCAAAATCCATGCACCGGAGCGCTTTATCGATGTTACGGGCCTTGTTGCTCAGTCTCGTCATGCTCGCCGCCACAGGCCCGGCGCGGGCGGCCGGCGATATCGATACCTGCCGAAATGCCACCGCGGAACCGGTCGCGCGCCTGGCGGCCTGCGAGAGCGTGATCGCCGACGAGAAGATCACCGGCCCCTCCCGGGCCGCCGCGCTATGGTATCGCGGCGACAGCCTGGTGAGGAAGCGCGATTACGATGGCGCGATCGCGGCGTTCACCGCCTCCCACGAGATCGCGCCGCAGAACGTCAACGTCATCAACGCGCGGGGCATCGCCTACAGTTACAAGGGCGACGAGGAGCGGGCGCTGGCCGATTACGATCTGTGTCTGCAACTGCGTCCAACCTATGGCAGCGCCTACAATAACCGTGGCCTGATCTTCATGCGCCGAGGCGAGCTGCAGCGGGCGCTCGACGAGTTCAACCTGGCGGTCAAGCATATCTCCAATGATCAGAGCCGCTATTTGCACCATTACAACCGGGCCCGCCTGCAAGGATTGATGAAGCGGTTTGACGCCTCGCTCGCCGACTATGCCGAGGCGCAAAAGGTCAATCCCGACGGAACGCAGGTCCCGGCCTACCGGTGCATTACCTACACCAGCATGGGCAGGTTCGACGATGCGATCGCCGACTGCAATACGGCGCTGGCCAAGTCGCCGACCAATGTTTACGGGCTGACCAGCCGCGGCAATGCCTATCTCGGAACGGGTAATCTCGACGCCGCCCTCGGCGATTATGAGCAGGCGCTAAAGATCAATCCCAACCATGTTCGCGCCTATGTCGGCCGCGGCCAGCTGTTCGAGAAGCGCCGCAACCTCGCCGCCGCCCGCGCCGACTATCGCTTGGCGGCCAATGCCGTGGCCGCGCGGCGCGAGGACATCGACACCACGCTGGCGCGCGCCATCGCCAGGGAGCGATTGGAAGCGTTGCTGGGCACGGCTGCGCCCGCGCCCGCAGGCAAGGTCTTACCTTCGACGCCGCAACCGGCCGGTCCGCGCAAGGTGGCGCTGATCGTCGGCAACGGCGCCTACCGGAATGTCGCGCCGCTGGCCAACCCGCCGCGGGACGCCAAACTGATCGCGTCGACCTTTCGCGAGCTTGGCTTTGCCACGGTGACGACGGCGCCCGATCTCGGCCGGGACAAGTTCTTCGCCACCCTGCACGAATTCGGCGTCGAGGCCGAAAAGGCCGACTGGGCGGTGGTCTATTATGCCGGCCACGGCATGGAGATCGGCGGCGTGAACTACCTGATCCCGGTCGACGCCCGGCTCAAGGCCGACAGCGACGCGGAAACGCAAGCCGTGGCGCTGGAGCAGGTGATCGCAGCCGTGGCCGGCGCGAAAAAGCTGCGCCTCGTCATGCTCGACGCCTGCCGCGACAACCCGTTTGAAAAGACCATGCAGCGGACGATTGCGCTGAAACTGGTCAATCGCGGCTTTTCCAACATCGAGCCGGAGGCCGGCTTCATGGTGGTCTATGCCGCCAAGCACGGCGAGACCGCGCTCGACGGTGATTCCCAGAACAGCCCGTTTGCCAAGGTTCTGGCGCGCGTCATCAAGGAACCGAAGATCGAAGTGAGAAAACTTTTCGACATCGTCCGCGACGACGTCTGGAAGGCGACCAACCGCGCTCAGCAGCCGTTCACCTACGGCTCGCTGCCCGGGCGTGAGGATTTCTACTTCGTGGCGGGAAAGTGACGGACGACACTCTCAAACCCTCATGGTGAGGAGGCGCGTGAGCGCCGTCTCGAACCATCAGGGCCCCGCTCTCGCCCGCATCATCCTTCTAGTCTAGACGCGCGAAGACGCGCTCCGCAGGATGACGTCTGAGTATGCTGCGAGCAGGCTTGAGTGCATTAACCTCACACCACCACGCTCAGCCTTTTCGCCGCGCGCGTAATCCCCGTGTAGAGCCACCGGGCCCGGCTGTCCTGGAACGCAAAGCTTTCGTCGAACAGCACCACGTCGTCCCATTGCGACCCCTGCGACTTGTGCACGGTGAGCACGTAGCCGTAGTCGAACTCGTCATACGGCTTGCGCTGATCCCATGGGATCGCGTCGATGCCGCCCTCGAAGCAGTCATGGCGCACTGAGACTTTCGTCACCTTGTGGCCGAACTCCTCGTCGGGCGACAGCCGCATGGTCAGGATCTTTGATTTGCCCCGCGGCTGGGTGCGCGACTTGACGCGCCACAACCCGCCATTGAACAGGCCCTTCTTGCGGTTGTTGCGCAGGCACACCAGCTTGTCGCCGGCCACCGGAAACGGGTCCTCGAGGTTCAGCTTCTGGCGGATGCGCATGTTGTAGGCGCGGCGGGTATTGTTGCGGCCGACCAGCACCTGGTCGGCGCCCATCACCCGTTCCGGATCGAGTTCGCTACGCGGCACCACCTCGCTCTCGCCATGGCGGCCGATTTCCAGTTCGCGGCCCTCGCGGATATCCATCGACATCCGTACGATCGGGTCGTCCTGGGCCTGGCGATGTACTTCGGTCAGCATCGCGTCGGGCTCACAGTCCGTGAAGAAGCCGCCGCCCTGGATCGGCGGCAATTGCGCGGGGTCGCCGAGCACCAGCAGCGGACAGTCGAACGACATCAGGTCGCGGCCAAGCTCGGCGTCGACCATCGAGCATTCGTCGATCACGATCAGTTTTGCCTTCGAGGCCGGCGCGTCGTCCCAGAGCTCAAAGCTCGGCTGCTCCACGCCGGATTCCTTGGCGCGGTAGATCAGCGAATGGATCGTCGAGGCGTTGTCGCAGCCCTTGTTGCTCATCACCAACGCCGCCTTGCCCGTGAAGGCGGCAAATTTCACCTCGCCATCGACGCCTTCGGCGATGTGCTGCGCCAGCGTGGTCTTGCCGGTGCCGGCCGAGCCGAACAGCCGGAACACCGGCGGCGTGCCGCCCCGGCCGGGCTTGGCTTTCA
>CADEDX010000360.1 GCA_902826195.1 uncultured Bradyrhizobium sp.
GAATTTTCCGATCGCGGTCAGCCAGCGGCGAAAATCGTGATCAACTTCGACGGTGTAGATGTGCGTCAGCACGCCGGACGTGCCGGGCAGCGTGGTCTCGGTAATCGTGGTGTCGGAAATAAACTTTGCCGTGGTCAGCGGCGTCGCGGTCCACACCAGCGAGGACGAAACGAGCAGGCCATCCAGGCGGTTCAGTCGCGGATCGACGTAATCGCGCGCGGCGTAGCCGACGCCGATTTCACCGGTCAACAGCCGCGTGAATTCAAAACTGGTGCCGCCCTTGACGTAGCCGCCGGTGGAGTCGCGGGCGAAGCCGGAGCGGTCGAGCTTGAGGTCATGAACACGGTTGTCCGCCTGAACTTCCACGAACGGTTTCAGGCCCGGCCGCCAATCATAGCTGGCGCGGCCGACGCCGCCGTACTGGCTGAAATTACGGTCGTCGTTGGTGACCGAGGAGCCGTCGGTAAGTTTTGAGTTGGTGTAGTCGGTGCGGACGACGGTGGCGCCGGCGGAAACCTGCAGCCGGTTGAAGCTCTGGTCGATGCCGACGGTGCCGCCGAGCGTAATGTAGATCGGATAGCGGGCGAGGCCCGCCTGCACATTGGGGCTGCCGGGATTGTCGGTCGAGACGAACAGCCGCCCCTGCCCCGTCAGCCTGGTGTCGCGGCTGACGTCGAGCCGGCCGTCGACATGGCCGATGAAATTCGGGCGATCGATATCGAGCGGCGCCGACAGCGACAAGCCATTGGCGGGCGGCGTGAGGTTGCCGCCATAGCCGGTGAAGGAGCCGCGCAGATCGGCAACCAGCGCGTGGCGTTCCCAGTCGGAGACCGCCAAAAACTCCGGCGCGATCACGTAAGACGCCTTGCCCTGCGCGGCGGCGAGCCGGCCGGGATTACTGTCGTAGCCGCCGGAGACTTCGACGGCGGACTTGATCAGAAAACTTCCAGCGTAATCGCCGACCGCGCCGAACGGATCGTCATCGACCTTGAGGCGCTTGCGCGGCGGTTGCCCCGGCACCGTGCCGGCCATGGCCGGCGGAAGCGGCGTCTTGTTCGCTGTCGCCGACGGCGGTATCGACTGCCGCAGCCCCGTGTTCAATGCGATCGGCGGCGGACTGCCGGGACCTACCGGCGGTTTCGGCCTCGCCTGGCCGGCATAGTATTTCGGCTTCTGGCGCTTGCGGTTGAGCGAGTCGTAGCCGGAATCGGCGGCGCCGCTCGCGGCCGGCACGCCGTATTTCGGGATCTGTCCGATCCGCGACGGCGCGGGCCTGTTCCTGTCATCGCCCCCGGGTTTTGCGCTGGCGAGCGGATCGTTCGCCTCCACCCCTGTCCGGCGCAGCGGCGAATCCGGCGACATCACCTGGCTGGTGCGCGTCGAACTGAACAAATCGGGCGTTACGGTTTGGGCGGCCGCTCCGGTTCCCGATAGCACGGTCAGCGCAAGGCACGGCAAGGCTGCGCGGAAAAGGCGCGCGCGGCTGTTCCGGCCCGTTGCTGGCCTGGCCCTCACGACAGCAAATACTCCAACGAAAACATTGGCTTGATCGATGTGCGCCGGTGGCGCACGCAGCGACCATCCGTTAACGGAGTTAAAACAAGTATGGTTAATGACCCGTTGAGAGTGGCGCCTTGCGCGTCGCATCGCGGGACCAGCCATGCTAAGGAGAGGCTCGGGCCAGCGCCCCATCTTCCCTGGAAACAGACATGGCTCATCCGAAACCGCTGATGGCAAAATCATCCGGCTCCGATCCTGCTGATGCCGCCGTCCAGTCGGCCCTGCGAACGCTCGACGCCGAGGGTAGCGGGATCGCTGCGCTTTCGGCGGCGCTGCAATCCGAGCTCCGTGTACCCTTCACAGCTGCCGCTGCGCTGATCCAGAATGCCAAGGGTCGGCTGATCGTCACCGGGCTCGGCAAGTCCGGCCATATCGGCCGCAAGATCGCCGCGACCTTTGCCTCCACTGGCACGCCGGCCTTCTTCGTCCATGCCGCCGAGGCCAGCCATGGCGATCTCGGCATGATCACGGCCGACGACGTCATCCTGGCGCTGTCCTGGTCCGGCGAGCAGCCGGAGATGAAGAACCTGATCAGCTACGCCGCGCGGTTTAAGATCGCCGTGATCGCGATGACTTCGGAGCGGGAGTCCTCGCTCAGCAAGGCGGCCGACGTCGCGCTGACGCTGCCCAAGGCGCGCGAGGCCTGTCCGCACAACCTCGCGCCGACCACCTCCTCGCTGATGATGCTGGCGCTCGGCGACACACTGGCGATCGCGCTGCTGGAAGGCCGCGGCTTCACGTCTGTCGATTTCAGCGTGCTGCATCCCGGCGGCAAGCTCGGCGCGATGCTGAAATATACCCGCGACCTCATGCACTCGGGCGACGCGGTGCCGCTGAAGCCGCTCGGGACAAAGATGTCCGACGCGCTGGTCGAGATGACCTCGAAAGGTTTTGGCTGCGTCGGCATCGTCGATGCGCGCGGCAACATTGCCGGCATCGTCACCGACGGCGATTTGCGCCGCCATATGGGCCCGAACCTGATGACGGCCACCGTCGACGAGGTAATGACGAAAAGCCCGAAGACGATCGACCCCGACGTGCTGGCCGGCGAGGCGCTGGAGATTCTCAACTCCTCGAAGATCACGACGCTGATCGTCGCCGACGCCGGCAAGCCGGTCGGCATCGTGCATCTGCACGATTTTCTGCGCGCGGGCGTGGCGTAGGTTTAGGTGCCGTAGGGTGGGTTAGCCGCAGGCGTAACCCACCGCTTTCGAGCCACCTGAGGGAATGGTGGGTCACGCCTGCGGCTAACCCACCCTACGATTCCTTACTCCGGAAACCGCGCCGCCTTCTCCTCCAGCGGCAGCGCCAGCCCGTTCGCGAGATAGGATACGGTGCGGTAGAATCCGCACAACAGGATGATCTCCAATATCCGTGCCTCGTCGTAATGCGCCGACAGGCCGGCGAATTCCGCCTCGCTCAGCGTCGCACGGTCGTGCAACGCATCGACGGCCGCGATCAAAGCCTGCTCGGCCTCCGACCAGCAGGGCTCGGCAGCAGCGCCGTGCACAGTCGCGCGGATCTGGTCTGCGGTTAGATGCGCCGCGCCAGCGAACGCCGCAACATGCACGCCCCATTCATACTCGCAGCCCGTTCGCGCGCAGGTGCGGTCGATGACGATCTCGCGCTCGCGCAGCGACAAAGGCCCGCGGTCGAGCAGGCTGCCGCCACGAAACTTCTCCCAGGCACGGGCGTGGCCGGCCATGACGCGAAACAGCAGCAGCGGCGGCGCACCGCGCATGATGCGGTCGAACTGGGTGGCAATATCAGGTGCATAAGGCGGCTCGAGCGGCGCGATGCGCGGCATGGTCTGGGACATCGGCTGATCCTCATGCTACAAATAACGTAGCGGTACGCTACATTATCTGTAGCGGTGCGCAAGAGGGTTTTCGATGCCGAAAAAGTATGCAGCCGCCCAAAAGGCCGCCGTTCGCGGCTCCCGGACAGGCCGGCCGATCATGGCGCTGCTCGATCTGTTGGGGCGGCGCTGGACGCTGCGAATCATCTGGGAGCTGCGCGACGATGGGCCGCTGACGTCACGCGCGCTCCGCACCGCCTGCAACGACGCCTCGCCGACGGTGATGCAGAGCAGATTGTCGGAGTTGCGTGAGGCGGCGCTCGTTGAACTCGTGGCTGGTGAAGGCTATTCCCTGACGCCGCTGGGCAGAGAACTGATGGAAAGCTTTCAGCCCTTGAATCGTTTTGCGGAGCAGTGGAGCAAGCAACCGACCAGCTAAGCCGCCGCCACCGTCAGGCTCGCGCCATCGGCCTGCACCACCTTGACGCGGCTGCCGGCCGGCGCGTCGGGGCCGGCGACGCGCCAGATCGTGTCGTCGATCCGCACCGTGCCGGACCCGTCGACGATCGGCTTTTCCAGGGTGAATTCGCGGCCGATCAGCGCCTCGGTCCGGCGGTTAAGAAACGGATTGCTCAGGCTGCGGCTGCCCGCGCTGCGCGCAAAATGCCGCCACGCCGGCACGGCGGCAACCGAGAACACCGCAAACATCAGGAGCTGGGTCTGCCAGGACAGGTTGACGGCGAACGACAACAGCCCAACCAGCAGCGCGGCGAGCCCGAGCCAGAACATGAAGACACCCGGCGCCAGCAATTCCAGCGCCATCAGAATGAAGCCGAAGATCAGCCAATTCCAGGTGCCCAACGTCGTAAATATCTCGGCCATGACATGCCCCTCTCATCAGCGGAAATGAACGGCCGCCTCGACACTCAGCGTTGAGGCGCGACCGGCGGCGGTGTCGGTCCGGTGTTCGGCACCGAGGAATTCCGCCTCGCAGCCGCTACCGCGGAGGCCGCACTTTCGCCAAAGGTCGCTTTGGCGATCTCGCCGATGCCGGCCAGCGATCCCAACAGGCTCATCGCCTCGATCGGCAGCATGATGACCTTCTGGTTCGGCGAATCAGCAAGCTGCCCGAACGCCTTGATGTATTTGTCAGCGATAAAGTAGTTCAGGGCCGCGACGTCGCCCTTGGATATGGCCTCCGAGACCATCTGCGTCGCCTTGGCCTCGGCCTCAGCCGACCGCTCGCGCGCCTCGGCGTCGCGGAACGCAGCCTCCTTGCGGCCTTCGGCCTGCAGGATCTGGCCTTGCTTGGCGCCTTCCGCGCGCAGAATTTCCGACTGGCGCTGGCCCTCGGCCTGCAGGATGTCCGCGCGCTTGACGCGCTCGGCCTTCATCTGCCGCCCCATCGCCTCGACCAGATCGGCTGGCGGCACGATGTCCTTGATCTCGATGCGATTGACCTTCAGGCCCCATGGCGACACCGCGGCATCGACCACGCGCAGCAGGCGCTCGTTGATCTCGTCGCGATGCGAGAGCACCGCGTCGAGATCCATCGATCCCATCACCGAGCGGATGTTGGTCATGGTCAGGACGATGATCGCCTGATCGAGATTGGATACTTCGTAACTCGCCTTGGCAGCATCGAACACTTGATAGAAGGCGACACCGTCCACCGTCACGGTGGCGTTGTCCTTGGTGATGACCTCCTGCTCGGGAATGCTGAGCACCTGCTCCATCATGTTCATCTTGCGACCGACGCGGTCGAAATAGGGAATGATGAGGTTCAGCCCCGGCGCCAGCGTGCGGGTATATTTGCCGAACCGCTCGATAGTCCAGTCATAGCCCTGCGGCACGGTCTTGACGCCCGCGAACAGCGTGACGATCACGAGCAGAACAAACGCGATCGCGAAGATATCAAAACCGCTCATAAATATCCCTCCAAGGCCGGCAGCACGCGCCGGCGGACGCACTATCGTTAGTCGGCACGCCACGGCGCCGGTTCAGCCGGCGCTCTCCGGATGCCGATTATATACCTAGGGGATGATTCGGCGGCCACCAGATGTTGGTGCGCCGGAATAGCGGCAAGGTGTCGGCAGTTGCCGGGCGGCTAAATCCACCCCTGAAGCTCGCGCAGAACGAGCTGGCGGATCACATCCATGCCGGGATCGCTGTCGTTGAGGCAGGGAATGGCGGAAAACTGCTCGCCCCCATTGTGCTCGAAGATTTCGGCGTTTTCCTGTGCGATTTCCTCGAGCGTCTCGAGGCAGTCGGCGGAGAAGCCAGGGGTCACGACGGCAATGCGCTTCACGCCATCTTTCGCCAGTTTTTCGATGGTCTTGTCCGTATAGGGCTGCAGCCATTCGTCGAAGCCGAAGCGCGACTGAAAGGTAAGGATCAGCTTTGAGGCATCAAGACCCATGCGCTTGCGCAGCGCCTCGGTCGTGGCGATGCACTGCGCCTGGTAGGGGTCGCCCTTGTCGACGTATTTCTGCGGCATGCCGTGAAACGAAGCCACGATCAGTTCCGGCACGAACGGCAACGCCGCCAGATGCGCCTTGATCGAAACGGCGAGCGCCTCGATGTAATCCGGGTCATCATAATAAGGCGGGCTGACCCGCAGCGTCGGTTGTGCGCGCATGTCGGCGAGTGCGCGAAACGCCTCGTCGCAGACGGTCGCCGACGTCGCGGCGGAATATTGCGGATAGAGCGGCACCACCAGCAAGCGGTCGCACCCCTGCGCGGCCAGCGCGTCGATCCGCGAGCGCATCGACGGGTTGCCGTAGCGCATCGCCCAATCGACCACGACGTGCTTGTGATCGGCGATCGCGGCTGCCAGCTTTTCAGCCTGCGAGCGCGTGATGGTCTTGAGCGGAGACTCGTCCTTCTCGGTATTCCAGATCTTCTGGTAGTCGCGTGCCTTGCGGCCCGGGCGCACGCGAAGGATGATACCATTGAGGATCACCTTCCAGATCAGACCCTGGTTCTCGATCACGCGCGGATCGGAAAGGAATTCCTTCAGGTAGACCCGCACGCCCCGGGCGTCCGAGGTATCGGGGGTGCCGAGATTGACCAGCAGCACGCCGACACGCTCCGGCAGGGCTGCCGGAGCCGGCTCGGGATATCCAATGGGGGCGGCCGCGGTCATGATGGCGATGGCTTCGCGCGTTGCACCATCCTTGTCAAGATAATGGACGGTTCGATACGCTTGCCCAGTGCCGCGGATGGGAGGAACCATGACGATCGCCGAATGGTGCGTTTTCGGTACATTGTTGCTGTATCTAATAACGATTGCGTCCGTGAAATGGATCAGTTTTCGGCAGTTCGACAATGCCAGGCCGCGCGATCCCGACTTCTACACGGACGCGATCCGGGCGCGCGCGCTCGGTGCCCACCAGAACGGCATCGAGGCGTTTCCGTTCCTTGCGGTCGCTGTCCTGCTGGCGGAATTCCGCCTGGCGCCGCAGAATCTGATCGATGAACTCGCGATCCTGTTCCTGATCGTGCGGATCGCCTACGTCTTCACCTATCTGGGCAACCGCCCGACGCTGCGTTCGATCCTCTGGAGCATCGGCTTCGCGATCAACGCCGCGATCTTCTTTCTGCCGGCGATCAAGGCGTACCTGCCGCCATAGGCTACCCGCCGCTTCGTTTGCGCGACGCGACGTAGCCAATTCAAAAGAAGCCCAGCGTCAACCCGTCCTTTTCGCTTGCCAGCTTGCTGGGCCGAACTACCTCCCTCCCC
>CADEDX010000361.1 GCA_902826195.1 uncultured Bradyrhizobium sp.
AAATGCCGCGCATAGCTCTGCGATATTCCGCCGGGTGGTATCGTCAAATGACCGGGCCATACCGCTTGACTACAACACAAGCGCGTCAGATGAAATGACTTAAGAACAGCATGACAACCCGCAGGGAATGGACACCACGACATGACGAGCAAAGCCGCGGACAAACTCAAATCCGACGGCTGGAAGATCGTCGATACCACCGGTTTCCTGCACCTGATCGGGCCGCTCTGGCAGCGCGTGGTTGACGGCACGCATGAGTATGCGCTCGCCACCGAGGATAAGCATCACAACCGCCGCGGCCTGGTGCAGGGCGGCGTGCTCATGACTTTCGCCGACCGCACCTGCGGTATTACCGCCCGCTATGTCTCGGGCAAGCCGACGCTGGCGACCGTGCAGCTCGATACGCATTTTGTCGAAGCCGGCAAGATCGGCGAAGTCCTGATTTCGCGGCCGCATGTGGTGCGCTCCACCCGCAGCCTGATCTTCATCACCACCGAGGTGACCGTCGACAAGCGCTGCATCGCAATGGCGAGCGGCGTGTTCAAGATATTGAAGAGCGAAGGTTAGGTCGCCGCTCTTTCAACGTCATTGCGAGCGAAGCTGGATCGCTTCGCGGAGGCTGTCATCGGGCGGGCATTCGCCCGACCCGTTGGCTCGCAATGACGGCGTCTGGCCGCTATGCTTCCCACATCAAGCGGAGGACCCACCCCATGCACTACCGCCACCTCGGCCGCAGCGGCCTGAAGATTTCACCGATCTGCCTCGGCACCATGATGTTCGGCGGCCCCACCGACGAGGCGACGTCCTCGCGCATCATCGCAAAGGCTCGCGAGGCCGGCATCAACTTCATCGACTCCGCGGACGCCTATAATGGCGGCCAGTCCGAGCAGGTGGTCGGCCGCGCTATCTCGAACAGCCGGCACAACTGGATCCTGGCGACCCAGCTCGGCAATCAGATCGGCAATGATCCCAATCGCGGCGGGCTGTCGCGGCGCTGGGTGCTGCAGGCGGCGGACGAAAGCCTGAAGCGGCTCGGCACCGACTTCATCGACATCTATTATCTGCACAAGGAAGACCACAAGACGCCTCTAGAGGAAACGGTGCGCGCCATCGGCGACCTGATGCGCCAGGGCAAGATCCGCTATTTCGGCGTCTCGAACTACCGCGCCTGGCGCGTCGCCGAGATCTGCAACATCTGCGACAACAACGGCATCGACCGCCCGATCGTCAGTCAGCCCTATTACAACGCCATGAACCGCATGCCCGAGGTCGAGCATTTCCCAGCCTGCGGCTATTACGGCCTCGGCATCGTGCCCTATAGCCCGCTAGCGCGCGGCGTGCTGACCGGCAAGTACAGGCCGGATGCCGCGCCAGACAAGGAGACGCGCGCCGGCCGTGCCGACAAGCGCATGATGCAGACCGAATGGCGCCCGGAGTCCTTGCAACTCGCGCAGGAGATCAAGCAGCATGCCGAAGCCCGCGGCATCACTGCCGGACAGTTCGCGGTGTCGTGGGTTTTGAATTCGTCGTTCGTCTCGGCCGTGATCGCAGGTCCGCGCACCGAGGAGCAATGGGACGATTACCTCAAGGCGCTCGACTATCGCTTCACGGCCGACGACGAGGCGCTGATCGACCGGCTGGTGGTGAGCGGCCACCCCTCGACGCCGGGGTTCAACGACCCCGGCTACCCGATCGAGGGCAGGCGGGCGCGGACCGACAGCTCGCCCCGCTAGGCGGCCGGGCCGGCCAGGCGCAAGGGTGAGGATGTAGCGGCCGCCGTCAGCTATTTGCCGCCGGGAACCGGATGCCGCCTGGCCAGTTCGTCGAGCGGCAGGTGCGCCTCCGCCCTGTCAAGCGTGAAACGAACGATGACATCCTGCCGGCCCACCTGCCCCCAGAGGCCATCCGACGACCATTTCTGCGGCACGGGCCCGCGCAGACCTTCGACCCAGACAAAATACCATTCCGTCATGGCGGCACCTCTCGGGCCTCGGTCAGCAAGGCGATGCGACGTAGCCTCATCGAGGAGATATGATCGGCCGCGCGTCAATCCAGATACGCTGGCGGCCTCGTTGCCGACAACCGATGAGAGCTTTACCAGGCCACTCGCGCAATGCGCGGTCTTTCGGTCTGCGCAAATTAGTCTACGCTGTGGCGATGAACTGGCTCCTGATCACGGCCGCTCTGGCCTACAATCCGGGCGACCGCGTGGTCGACCTGCGCGACAAGATTCCGCAGGGCATGAATTCGATCTACCTGGTGGTGACCGTCGAGCCCATTTACACCCGCTTCTCATCTATCAGCCGCGATTTCCGGACAGCGTCCAGCATTGCTGCGGTAACAGGCCGACGTCCGTCATCAAGGTGCCCGTCATCGACGGCCGATACTGCATCCGGCAAAGCCAGCCGCAGATGAAATGGACGGTGCGGGCCATGTTCGTGCCCGATCTTCAAATGTAGCAGGCCGCTTCACGCGAATTGCGCGACGCCGTGCCCGACCGACCAGTTTTCCTTCGCGGATTCCAGCACGTTGATGAACACGTTCTCCGGCCGGATGCCCGGGTTTTGGCCAAGCAGTTCCGCGGTCCGCCGGTACAGCGCTTTCTTCTGCTCGACGGTTCGGGTGTTGAACACGGTGATGGATGTAAACGACGTCTTCGCTTCGGCTGACGCCATAGCAGGACGAACTGGTGCGGAAGTTCGCCGGCTCGTGTTCGGTGATGGTCATGAACTGGTCGTCTTCCGGCACCTCGAGCGCATCGCGCATCGCGTGGTACAGACCGTCGAAGATCGCTTGGCGATAGGCTTCCGGCTTTCCGGCGCGCAGCGAAATATTGATGAGCGGCATTGGTTTCCTCTCCGGACAAATCGTCAGCCAACGCGTAACGGCGACGTCCGCAGCGCGCTTCACCCGGTTGACTAGTCGGGCGTTCGGCCCCATCTATTTTTGACATGACGTCAAAATCATATTCTTGACGCTGCGTCAAATACTTTGTGCGACAGTCCCCCGACCTGAAATTTGGAGAAGAAGATTGAGGCCGCGAGAGTTTGACCATGAAGACGTCCTGCGGATCGCTTTCGACCAGTTCTGGCGCAAGGGCGTGCGGGGCACCTCGCTCTCGGACATCGCGCGGGACGCGGGGGTGCAGCGCGGCAGCCTCTACAATGCGTTTGGCAGCAAGGAAGCGCTGATGCTCTGCGCCTATCAGCGCTATTCGAGCGAATATCTGAATGCGCTCGAGAAAGCGCTCGGCGCGGGGACCTTGCGGGCGCGCCTCACCGCGTTTTTCGAACTGACGATCAGGAACTTCCGCTCCGGCTCGCCGCCGCGCGGCTGCCCGACCACGCGCGGATTGATGGAGCTGGGCGCGGTCGAAGGCGAGGGGCTGGACGAGAACGCGCGCCAGGCATTCGCGGAGCTGGTATCGCGCATTACCACGCTGGTTCGGGACACCTTGGCCGACGGCGCAGCGCGCGGCGAGTTCGACGGCGACCCTGACAGCGCTGCCCTGCACATCATCACGGTTACCCGCGGACTGGCCGTGCTCGAGCGTGCCTTCGGCGACGAGGTCCAGTTGCGGAACATCGCCGCGCATACGGTCGATCTCGTGCTTGGCCATGCAAGGCGCTAGGCGACGCCGTCGGCCCGGCGCCGGTTGAACCGTTTGCGGCCCTGCCGAGACAAAATCCGCATCGCCCCATTGGAATTTCCTGTCATGAGCGTGCCAGAGCCCGCCACCCGGCCGGCCTCGAAATCTAGCCCCGCCCGCCGCCTCGCCGCGGCAGTGATGTTGAGCGCGCTGGTGTTTGCCGTGCTGTGGATCATGCTGTTCAGCATGATGACGTCGCTGTTGATCGGCGCCGGCTGCTGCGTCGTGATCGTGGCGGCAAGCTCGCTGTCGGATGTGATCGACATACTGCTCGACGCGGTGGCGACCGTCGTCTTCGGCGTGCTGGCCGTCATTGCGGCGATGTTCGCGGCGATTTTCAGCCTGTTCAATTTCTAGGATGGCAGCGGCGCCGCCGATTGTCCGGCGGCGCCGACCGCCAGGTTAAGCGCATCAACTCACATCGAGACCTTGCGGTTCTCGCCGATATCGGGCCGCGCGCCGGTGGCCGCGGCAGCGGCCATCTTGACGAAGGACACGACGGTGCCCGGCGAATCCCAGTATTCCGCATCGTCGGGCGTGATTTTCAGAACGCGGATGTTCGGATCCTCGGCGCTGTCCCACCACGCTTTCGCGGGCGTCGAAAACAATTCCTTGATCTTGGCGCGGTCGTTGGAGACGACGGCGGTACCGGTCAGCGAGACATATTTCTGGGCGGAGGCATCGGCAAAGCTGAGATTGATGCCGGGGTTGCGCGCGATCTCGTCGTCCTTGTGGCGCCGCGCATCGGTGAGGAAATAAATCGCGTTGTTGTCGCGCTCTAGATGCGCGCTCATCGGCCGGGCGCGCAGCTTGTCGCCATCGCGCGTCACCAGCATGGCAAAGCCGATCTTCTTCATCAATTCCCAGGCGCGCTCGGCATCGCGGGCGTTGTCGTTCGTCATGTTCCACTCCATTGCTGCATGGGTGGTAACGACGCGCCGAGGGCGTTGTTCCTTCAATGGCTGGCGTAGGCCACTGCGGCGGCCAGGGGCTGGCCCCTCCCCTGATGCTCCGGCTGACAAGCCGCTCATGGGGCTATGCGTGCCGCTCGCTATTCCCGGCCGAACCGCACCGCTACAACCGGTCCACATCATTCATCGGTCGCGCGCGCTGGCGGGACGGCCGCGCAACGACAAGAACAGGGTTGGAACGCCATGCAGGGTAAGGTCATCGCGCTGGTTGCAGCGGCATTGGGATGTTTGGCGTGCGGACCGGCCTCGGCGGGATGGCCGGAGGACAAGCCGATCGAGGTCGTGATCGGGTTTGCACCGGGCGGCGCGACCGACGTCATGGCGCGCAAGCTGTTGCCGTTCGTCGAGCAGAAGCTGGGCGGCAAGGCCAAGTTCGTCGTGCTGAACAAACCCGGCGCCAGCGGCGAGATCGCCTTTGCCGGAATCCAGCGCGCCGCGCCCGACGCCTATTCGATCGGCGTGGTCAACGTGCCTGGCTATAATTTCATCCCGATGACTCGAAAGACCCAGTACAGCATGGATGAAATCCGCCTGATCGCGCGCGTGGTCGACGATCCCAGCGTGATCGTGGTGCCGGCGGACAGCAAGTTCGCCACGCTGGCCGACGTGCTGGCGGCGCTGCGCGCCAAGCCGGGTTCGGTGACGTTCGGCCACAACGGCGCGGGCACCAACGGCCATCTGGCGATCCGCATGCTGGCCGGCGTCGCCAAGGTCGAGCCCAACGAGATCTCCTATCGCGGCACCGCCGTGCAGCGCACCGATCTGCTCGGCGGCCATCTGGAAGTCGGCATGGTCAGCGTTAGCGAAGTCCCCGAATTGCACGGCGGCGGCAAGGGCACGCTCCGCGCGCTGGCGATTCTCGCCAAGCAGCGCGCGCCCGTGCTGCCCGACGTTCCGACGGCGGAAGAGCTGGGCGTCGCGGTGACGATGACCGCCGAACGCGGTTTTGCGGTGCCCAAGGCCATCCCCGACGACATCGCCAAAAAGCTCGAAGCCGCCATCGCGGAGGGCCTGCGCGATCCCGAATTCATCAAGGCCTCGCCCGCCGATGCCGCCGTTCTCGCCTTCATGCCCGGCCCCGAATGGCAGAAGCGCCTCAACGACATGAACAAGGCGTTGCAGCCGTTCGCGGAAGTGATGAAGGCGCAGGAGCAGAAGTGAGGGGCGCGCCGGATTGCGGGGGTCCCAAACAAAAACATCGAAAACAACCCCATGCAAAGTAGCCGGCGACTACCGTCTGAGGTCTGGTTCGAAACTTGACATGTCGGGCAAATCAGCGGCACAAGTTCATCATCCCGGAAATGGCTGGATGACGGTGTGCGCGCTTTGCGCGCACCATGAGTGCGCTTGCGCCGAAGGTAGCCCGCATGAGCACTGGCGATATGCGGGACTTTGGTGGATCCCGAATATCGCTTTCGCTCATCCAGGCTACAGTTGGATCTTGCGCGTTGAAGAGACGAAGGCAGAATTATCGACCGTATTCAACGGCCTTTTGCAACATGTCACGATCGACGCTGATTGCTTAGTCCAGCACTTAACCTCGAAGCCTTCGCACATGTTGATTTAGTTGTGGTCAGGTTGACAACTTGGTAAAACTACACGCGAATTTCGGCATGCGGCGGATTCGACAAACGATTTGCAAACGACGCTCAGCTGATAGGCCTGGTCGGTCTACTTCCAAGTTCACCGGCTAAGATGGTCGACACTCTGACGATAACCTCGCTGTTGGCGCTGGCCAGCATTCAGGTCTAGGTGACGAACGGGCGTTGACATCGCTCGTGGAAAGCAGGCGGCGTTTGGTCGAAACGCCGCCCCGCATCATTCAATCCGCACGAATTCTAGTGCGGCCGCCGGTTGGTCACGAAGTATCCGGGTTTTTGGATCTCCTCCTGACGCTGCACGGTAATAGCGCGCACCGCTTCGCGCGTCCGTGTCCGCTGCGTGGCTGGGTCTTTCTCGTCGCGTGCGATTGTGACCAGCGATTGCCAGCGGGATTGACGTGCACTCTCGAGCGCCATTGAGGCGCTTGGTGCGGCCGACATCGTGATCGGCGCCGCCTCGATGCAGACCGCTTCCGAGAGCCGGCTCCGGCGAAATGGAAGCAATGTGAAGGTCAACGCTTCGGAAAGTCCACCGCTTTCCGTTACGTGCACGAAGCCCGCGCTCTTTGGCCAGACGATTGTCTGACCTTTGATCTTAGCAACCGGCTGATCGGCCGTGAACTGATGGCACCCGCCGCAGCTGACCGCGCCGGCACGATTGAGGACTTGAGTGACGTCGGGCTTCTGCTGGGAGTCGATGACGAACTGACCGAGCGCCGTTCCTAGGTTAGCTCGCAGCGTCGGCCCCGCCTTAGCTTGCGGATTGTCCGCATCGCCCTGCGACACGCTTTGAAATTCATTGAAGCGGTTTTCAAAGCGGGCACCAAAACGGTTCAGAACCTCAATGCGGTATTTTTCTGCGTC
>CADEDX010000362.1 GCA_902826195.1 uncultured Bradyrhizobium sp.
TGTCGCCGATCTCCTGCTCGACTACCTCGTGCGCGGTCCCTGGCGCGATCCGAAGGGCTTTAACTTCCCGACCACCGCGGAATTCGATCCGGTTGCGACCGTGCCGGTGCTGATCGAAGGCGGGCGGCTGCACCTCGGCGGCGCCATCGCGCTGGTGGTGGTCGCCGCTGGCGCGGTGCTGCTCAGCAAGTCCATTAAGGGCTTTGAAATCCGCGTCGTTGGCGCCGCGCCGCGCGCCGCGCGGTTCGGCGGCTTCAATTCCGACCAGTTGATCCTGCTGACCTTCGCGATCTCGGGCGCGTTGGCGGGCCTGGCCGGGATCATCGAGGTCGCCGGTCCCGTCGGGCATCTGCAGCCGGGCATCTCGCCGGGCTACGGCTTCACGGCAATCATCGTCGCGTTCCTGGGACGGCTGAACCCGATTGGAATATTAATTGCAGGACTTTTCCTCGCACTCACCTTCATCGGCGGCGAGCAGGCGCAGATCGCAATGAAAATCCCGTTGGACGTCACCAAGGTGTTCCAAGGCATTCTGCTGTTCTTCGTGCTGGCCTGCGATTCCCTCATCCTCTACCGGTTCAAGCTCGTTTTTGCGTCGGCAAAGGTGTCCAGTGGGGCTCATTGAGGCCATCATCCTGGCGGTACTGGCGGCCTCCACGCCGCTGCTGCTGGCTGCCACCGGCGAGCTAGTGACCGAACGCTCCGGCGTTCTCAATCTCGGCGTCGAGGGCATGATGATCGTCGGGGCGGCCTGCGGCTTCGGCGGCGCCTGGCTCACCGGCTCGGTCATCATCGGCGCGCTGTGCGGGATCGCTGCCGGCATTCTGATGTCGCTGATATTCGCGCTGATGACGCTGGGACTCGCGGTCAACCAGGTCGCCACCGGTCTCGCACTGACCATTCTCGGCATCGGCCTTTCCGGCCTGATCGGCTCCCGCTTCGTCGGCGAAAAGATTTCGCTGGCGCCGCATCTGTATATTCCCGGCCTTACCGATATTCCGCTGGTCGGGCGCATTCTGTTCGGTGAGGACGCCTTCGTGTACCTCTCGCTGGGGCTGGTCATTGGCGTCTGGCACTTTCTCTACAGGACGCGGGCCGGACTGATCCTGCGCGCGGCCGGCGACAACCACGCTTCCGCACATGCGCTCGGCTATCCCGTGCTGAGGATCCGGATGTTCGCGGTGATGTTCGGCGGCGGCTGTGCCGGCTTGGCCGGCGCCTATCTGCCGCTTGCCTATACGCCCTTCTTCATTCCGGGCATGACGGCTGGCCGCGGATGGATCGCGCTCGCGCTGGTCGTGTTCGCGTCATGGCTGCCGGGGCGGCTGGTGATCGGCGCCTATCTGTTCGGCGCCGTGACGATCCTGCAGCTGCATGCGCAAGGCTGGGGCGTCGGTGTGCCCTCGCAATTGATGTCGGCATTGCCGTATCTAGCGACCGTCATTGTCCTTGTCCTGATTTCACGTGCTCGAACCGGCGGCTCGACCGCGCCCGCAGCGCTCGGGACCGTGTTCGTACCCGACCGGTAGACCTGCCCGAAGCGCGCGCGACGGGGCGCCGCGCATCGGGAAAGAGATTTCACCCGTCAACACAACGGAGAAATGCATGCGCAAGATTCTCATCGCGGCAACCGCAGCGGTGCTCGCCACCACAGCGGGCCTGTTCGGCGCTTCCGCCGCCGACAAGCTGAAGATCGGCTTCATCTATCTCGGCCCGGTCGGCGACCTCGGCTGGACTTACCAGCACGACCTCGGCCGCCTCGAAATGCTCAAGGCATTAGGCGACAAGGTCGAAACCACGTTCCTTGAGAATGTCAGCGAAGGTCCGGACTCCGAACGCTCGATCGAACAGCTCGCGCGCGCCGGCAACAAGCTGATCTTCACGACCTCATTCGGCTATATGGAGCCGACGCTGAAAGTGGCCAAGAAATATCCCAACGTGCATTTCGAGCATGCCACCGGCTACAAGCGCAACGCCAACATGTCGACCTATTCGGGGCGGTTCTATGAGGGCCGCTACATCCAGGGCATCATCGCCGCCAAGATGTCGAAATCGGGCGTGCTCGGCTACATCGCCTCGTTCCCGATCCCGGAAGTGATCTCCGGCATCAACGCCACCATGCTCGGCGCGCAGACGATCAATCCCAACATCAAGATCAAGATCATCTGGGCCAACACCTGGTTCGATCCCGGCAAGGAAGCCGACGCCGCCAAGGCGCTGATCGACCAGGGTGCCGACATCCTCATGCAGCACACCGACTCACCGGCCGCGATGCAGGTCGCTGCCGAACGCGGCAAGCTGGCGTTCGGCCAGGATTCCGAAATGATCAAGTTCGGACCAAAGGCGCAGCTCACCTCGACCATGAACAATTGGGGTCCGTATTACATCGAGCGCGTCAAGGCCGAGCTCGACGGCACCTGGAAATCGGAGGATTTCTGGGGCGGCCTGAAGAGCAAACTCGTCGTGATGGCGCCCTATACCAACATGCCTGACGACGTGAAGAAGCTGGCAGAAGACACCCAAGCCGCCATTACCGAAGGCAAGCTGCAGCCGTTCAAGTGCCCGATCGTCGGCCAGGATGGCAAGGAAGTCGAATGCAAGGCTGGCACCCATCTCGACGACGGCCAGGTGCTCGGCATGAATTTCTATGTGAAGGGCATCGACGAGAAGATTCCGGGGAAGTAAAGGCGGGTGTTTCCTCTTACTTCGCTCCGCAAGCGCGGGGCGAGGGAGCGCGCCACCCTCACCCCGCATGCATCGCGCGGGCGGCGGCGCTGTGACGGCGGATCAGGTCGGGTACATCGAGACCGGGGATGGCGCCGTCCGTCACCACCCACTTGCCGCCAACCATCACCCGGTCGGCACGATGCGCGCCACATAGAACCAGTGCCGCCAGCGGATCGCCGTGTCCGGAAAAGCGCAATTCGTCGAGCTTGAACAGCGCCAGGTCGGCGGCCTTGCCGACCGCGATCTCGCCCAACTCAGGCCGCCCGATGCAGGCCGCCGAGCCCCTGGTCGCCCAGCGCAGCGCGTCCTTGTGGCTGACGCGGCCGACGCCATAGCGCGCCCGCTGCAGCAGGAATGCAGCGCGGACTTCCTGCATCAGGTTGGACTCATCGTTTGAGGCCGAGCCGTCGACGCCGAGCCCGATCGAAACCCCCGCCGACTCCATCTCGCAGACCGGGCAGCAGCCCGACGCCAAAATCTGATTGCTGCAGGCGCAATGGCTGATGGCCGTCCTGGCCCTGCCAAGCCGCTTCATTTCGTCCGGATTAAAGAAGATGCCGTGCGCCAGCCAGGTCCGGGCATTGAGCCAGCCACATTGTTCGAGATAGTCCAGCGGGCGGCAGCCATGCATCTGTTCGCAGAACGTGTTCTCGTCCTCGGTCTCGGCCAGATGCGTATGCAGGCGAACGTCGAGCTTGTCAGCAAGAGCGGCGGTCGCGCGCATCAGCGAGGTCGTCACCGAAAACGGTGAGCATGGCGCCAGCGCGATCTGCACCATCGCGTCCTCGCCGCGCTGGTGGTGCTTGGCCACCACGCGTTCGCTGTCGGCCAAAATCGTATCCTCGTCCTGAACCACGCTATCGGGCGGCAGGCCGCCATCCTTCTGCGACCGATCCATCGAACCGCGCGTCAGTAACACGCGGATCCCGAGGCGCTTCGCGGCGGCGACCTCGATTCCGACGGCGTCCTGGAGCCCAGCCGGGAAGACATAGTGATGGTCGGTCGTGGTGGTGCAGCCCGACAGCAGCAATTCCGACATTGCCACGGTGACGCCGAGATCGAGCGATTCCGGCGTCAGCCGCGCCCAGACCGGATACAGCGCCTGCAGCCATGGAAACAGTTCACGATCGAGCGCCGCCGGCAGCGCCCGGGTCAGTGTCTGGTAGAAATGATGATGGGTATTGATCAAGCCCGGCAGCACGACGTGGGCGCCGGCGTCATATACCGCGACGCTGGCCGTGGCCGGTTCCCGACTGCGCGGCACCAGTTCGAGTATCTTGCCGTCGCGGACGACAATGCCGCGTTCGGCGCCGTCGGCGAAGATAGAAAGCGGATCCTTGATCCAGATCGCCTGCGTTTGCTCCATGATCCCACCTGATTTGCAAGGGTGTCTCGGACTACACCCTCCCCCTTGCGCGATGCAAAGATCATCCCAACGGCAATGGCGATTGGCGCTGGTCTTGCAAGGCTTCATAGTCATAGATGCGTCCACTTGAAAGCGTTAGCGTATCCATGGACCTGAACACCATCGCCGCGGTTGCGCATCCGACGACGCGGGACCAATTGCCCGTTTGGACGGCAGGCGATGCTTGGCTAGCGGGCGGAACCTGGCTGTTCTCGGAACCGCAGGCGCACCTGACCCGGCTGATCGATCTCGCCGACCTGAATTGGCCGGCGCTGACCGTCACCGAGACCGAACTCTCGATAGCGGCGACCTGTACGGTCGCGCAGCTCGATGCGCTGTCCTGCCCGGCGGAATGGATCGCCTCCCCTCTGATCAACCAGTGTTGCCGCGCGTTTCTCGCCTCCTTTAAGATCTGGAAGACGGCGACCATCGGCGGCAATATCTGCATGTCGCTGCCGGCGGGACCGATGATCTCCCTGACCTCGGCGCTCGACGGTATCTGCACGATCTGGCAGGCCGGCGGCGGCGAGCGGAAGATTCCCGTAGCCGAATTCGTCACCGGCGACCAACGTAACCTACTCGCGCCGGGCGATCTGTTGCGGCAGGTCGACATACCGCTCGCGGCCTTGAGGCGGCGTTCAGCGTTCCGCCAGGTTTCGCTGACCGCGGTCGGCCGTTCGGCGGCGCTGTTGATCGGCAGCATCACGAGCGACGGTGGATTGGCGCTGACGATAACGGCGTCAACCAAGCGGCCTGTTCGATTGTCGTTCGCGGCAATCCCAAACGACAAGAAATTGCGCGAAACGATTTTGCAGCGCATCGCCGACGATCTCTACCACACCGACGTTCATGGCACCCCAGCCTGGCGCAAGCATATGACGCTGCGGCTCGCGGACGAGATCCGCGTCGAATTGCAGGGCACGGCATAAGCATGACGTTCCAGATCAACGGCAAGGAGTTTTCCGAAGCGCCGCAGCCCGGGCAATGCCTGCGCACGTTCCTGCGCGAGATCGGCCATTTCGGCGTCAAGAAGGGCTGCGACGCCGGCGACTGCGGCGCCTGCACCGTGCTGATCGATGGCGAACCGGTGCATAGCTGCCTGATCCCGGCCTTCCGCGCCGACGGTCACGCCGTGACGACGATCGAAGGTTTTGCACCCGATGACGGCACCCATCCGATGCAGCAGGCATTCCTAGATGCGCAGGGGTTTCAATGCGGCTTCTGCACATCGGGCATGATCCTGACCTGCGCCTCGCTGGACCAGGCACAGCGGCAGGACCTGGGTGCTTCGCTGAAAGGCAATATCTGCCGCTGCACCGGCTACCGCTCGATCGAAGACGCGCTCAACGGCAGGACCAACATCGAAGACGCGTCCGCCGGCACCGCGTTCGGCCGCAGCCTCCCCGCCCCCGCCGGACCGCAGGTGGTGCGCGGCGCGGCGCGCTATACGTTCGATGTCGCGCTGGAAGGTCTGTTGCATATCAAGATGCTGCGCTCACCGCATCCGCACGCGAAGATTCTCTCGATCGACAAGCGCGCGTCGCTTGCCGTTCCCGGCGTGCACACGGTACTGACGTTTGAAGACGCGCCTGACCGGCTGTTCTCGACCGCGCGGCACGAGTGGGACTGGATGGACCCAGATGATACAAAAGTGCTCGACAATGTCGTCCGCTTCATCGGGCAGAAGGTCGCCGCCGTGGTGGCCGAGACCGAAGCCGCCGCCGAGGAAGGCTGCCGGCGGATCGAGGTTCAGTATGAAATCCTGCCGGCGGTGATTGATCCAACCGCCGCGATCGCTCCTGACGCGCCCGTGCTGCACGGCGATAAGACAACCGAAAACCGCGTCGCGAACGCGAGCCGCAATATCGTGGCCGAAACCCATGGCGAATTCGGCGATGTCGCGGGTGCGCTGGCGCAGGCCGCCGTCACCTATGAGGGCACGTTCACGACCCAGCGGGTGCAGCACGCCGCGCTGGAAACCCATGGCGGCGTTGCCTGGGTCGATGCCGACGGCATTCTTAACGTCCGTTCCAGCACGCAAGTGCCGTTCCTGACACGGCGGACGCTGGCCGACCTGTTCCACCTCCCGCCCGACAAGGTGCGCGTGTTCTGCGAGCGCGTCGGCGGCGGGTTTGGCGGCAAGCAGGAAATGTTCGTCGAGGACATTCTTGCGCTGGCTGCGCTCAAGACCGGGCGGCCTGTGAAACTCGAACTAACCCGCGAAGAACAGTTCATCGCGACCTCGACGCGGCACCCGATGCGCGTCACCGTGAAGGCCGGCGCCGACAAGGACGGCAAACTGACGGCACTGCAACTCGACGTCCTCTCCAACACCGGGGCCTACGGCAACCACGCTGGCCCGGTGCTGTTTCATTCGGTGGGCGAATGCATCGGCGTCTATAACTGCCCGAACAAGAAGGTCGACGGCATAGCCGCCTATACCAACACCGTCCCGGCCGGGGCCTTTCGCGGATACGGCCTGCCGCAGACGTTGATCGCCGTCGAAGCCGCGATCGACGAACTGGCAAAACAGCTCGGCATCAGCCCGTTCGAGATGCGCCGCCGCAACATCGTCAAGCCAGGCGATGCCATGTTGTCACCGCCGGACTCCGGGTATCACGACGTGCTCTACGGCAGCTATGGCCTTGATCAATGCCTCGATCTGGTCGAGCGCGCGATGGCCGCCGAGGCGTCGACGCCTTTGCTCTCCGCGGACTGGTTGACCGGCGACGGCATCGCGCTGACCATGATCGACACCGTGCCGCCAGCCGGTCATTTCGCCGATTGCAGCATTTCACTGCGCGAGGATGGCGGTTTCGACCTCACGGTCGGTACCGCCGAATTCGGCAATGGCACCAGTACCGTGCATCGCCATATCGCCGCGTCCGCGCTGGCGACGACCGCCGATCGCATCCAT
>CADEDX010000363.1 GCA_902826195.1 uncultured Bradyrhizobium sp.
TTTACGGCAACCCATTTGCGCGGGTGAACTTGAGGGTAATCCGATCGTCTGATCAAGATTTCGACAATGCGTGATGACCCTGCTCATCTTATTCGGCAACAGGTCGCACATTCGGCTGAGCCCGTCCAAGGTCAGCGGGCGTGATCGCGCCGCTCGACCCCCTGCGAGTCACAGCCAACGCTCAGTTGGCAGATACGAGCCATCGAGGAGCAATTTCACCGCCTACTTCTGAGAAGCGACCGCGGCGTCATTCTTACGAACACCGGCAAACAATTGTGCGAGCAAACACAAGAAGCGAACGGCGCAACGATCGCAACTTCGTCAATCCTCCCTCTCGGTCACCGAAAATCGACTACGGTACGCTCGTATTGGAAGTGCTGGGAGGAGACAATAGGTTTGAGTGTCTAGCTCATCTCAAAGATCCGCCAGCACGTCCGCCCGGAATCTGGACGCTCTCTTTGCGGCCACCCATGGAGCTTCAGCAACATCTTTACCCCATCTATCAGAAGACCAGGCCGAACGGGCAGTCCTTGCTGTTTGGTTCTGCCGCGCCGGCTTTTACTGCCTTTAGGATGCAAAGAGCGTTGTTTGACTCCTTCGGCTCATCGCGTCCTCACCACAGCCTCTTTAGGTCCAGGAGGACCCGAGACTTCGGTGGCAACAAATTTTGCAAGAACCCCTAGCTGGGTGCGGTTTCGATAATCTGTTTCCTAGCCGTTTATTTTTTACCTCGCATCCAGCCAGAGTGTGCGCTCCGTCATTGCCCTCATAGAGATTTTGGCGCTGGAAGGACCCGCCGGAATCGCTGGCGCATCGACTTTAGAGAAATAAATTCTCTCATCGACTCGAATACACGGAATCGATTCGACTCGGATTGGCAGTGCATCCCATTGGCTGGGCCTTGCATGCGCTGGCCTAGCTATAGAGGCACTGCATTGCATTTCGCACATCGCGTTTTTGTTTGGTGATCTGCAACCACAGATTCGACCCTGTCGAGGAAATTGTTTTAAGCGTCAAGTAATTGGCTCATTTCTCTTATTGCAAAGATGCACCATCGCACCGGCCGGGCGTGATCGGGGCCGCCTCGCAGGGATAAGCGCGGCGAGTGCCGGCGCTATGAGCCGGGATCGGGGAGGGGTGCCGGGTTATCGGGTCACGTACGGCCCGCCTTTTATTTCTTATGTTCTCAGGGCCGCTTGTACACTCATGTACAGTTGTTTCCCTATAAGGGGAAACAAACAACTGTACATTCATTGGATGTGTCGGAATCTACAGTGTACAGTCCAATGTACAGTTCAAAATGGGCAACTGTACATCAGCCGAAATCCATGTCTTCCGGGTCGTCCGTGAACTCCGAGCCGGGAAGCCCGATCATGGGGGACGGTCGATTGTGTGCGTTCGTCCCCCTGAAGCGAACCAGCACATTCGAGTCCAGCCATTCGGCGATTTGGCCCTTGATGTTCTTCCGGTCCTCTTCGGACTTCGGGTCAAGCCCGGCTAGATCGGCGATTACGTTCCCAATCCAAGCATCCGATTGCGGCGCGGCGGGCCATGGCCCCTTGGCGGCTTTGAGCCCGTCCAGCACGTCGCTTGCTAGTTCGGCGGACAGAACCGTCTCTAACGCCTTGTACTCCCATTTCATGACCACGCCGACACTATCGCCCGTTGTAGGGTTGCCGTCTTCGTCCGGCGAGCCGTTCATCAGGTCAACCGACTCGAAGCGATACCAATCAAGCGACGCGGTCGGCTTCATCATCGAAGAGCCCATCATATCCGCCTTGAAGTAGGACAAACGCGCCCGGTCGTCAGTTATACCGCACGCCTTGGCTTCGGCGGCGGACATGGTGTTGATGGCTCGCCGGGTTCGGGCTGCATAGTTGAGCGCCGACGCGCCGCGTGAGTCCTCGATCGAGGCGCCGGTCCCGTTGGTCTTGCGCGTGTGGTGCGACAGGATGACAGAGCTGTTTGTCTTGTCGGCGATATCCGCCCATTTCTTGGCTACTAGTTCAATCGCGTTGTTGTCGTTCTCTGGCACGCCATGGGACGACACGAATGGGTCGATGGCGACGACGTCCAGCCTGTGCTTTCGGATCGCCTGCAACATTGCGCGGGTCATCGGCTTGGCAATCTTCGCCTTGCCGCCATCCATTTCGGCTATCCGTATGGGCATGTCACGGCCGGACTTGATGAACAGACGTTCGCCCAGGTCGGCTTTCGTCAGCCTGTAATGTTTGAGGATGCCGGCAACTCGGCGTTCCAGCTCTTCAAGCGGATCTTCGCCGTTCCAGTACAGCACGCGCAACTTTTCCGCCGGCTCGACCCCCAGCAAGTCCTTGCCGCACGCCATGGCGACGCATTCAACTAGGATCAACGACGACTTGCCCGCGCCGCCGGTCGCAGCGGTCAGTCCGATAAACTTGCGAATGTACGAGGTGCCATAGAGCCATTGGCGCATCGGAATCTTCGTCGCGTCAACCGGCTCATAGGGCGCCAACTCGAATTCGAGTTCAGCGGGCTTGTCGAAGTCCATGTTGTCAGTGTCGGCTTCGTCAGGAATCACTGGTAGATCATCATCGAAGTCGTCGGCAACACTCGCGTTGCGCATCACGGTTGCCTTGGCAATTTCCTTTCTGAAGAAGACTTCGGCGGCCGCGCGGCTACCGGCTTTTTTGGCGCGTTCAGCGCTGACTTTGTTGTCGGGGTCTAGTAGGACGCCGAGAATCGTTTCGTCGTTCAAGCCGTCGTTTTTCAAGCCATGTATCAGACTCATGCGCCAGCCAGACGGCGAGTCATCTTTCGGCCGCTTGCCTTCAGCTTCACCAGCCTCAATGATCGCGCGCGACCGGTCGCTGATTTCGAGGCCATCAAGGTCAACGCTGACAGCGTCGCCAATATCGTTCGCGGTTGTCACCTTGTCGACTTTGCCAACCGGGAAGGCGTCGCGTTCGTAGCGGCGGTTAGGATATGCTTTCAAGTCCCCAGCAACCGTCGTTTTCCGACCTTTGGCGCGCTTGCGCCGGTCCGGAAGGTTCGTCGTGTTTGGGATTCGATACAGATGGTCGACCGATTGGCAGGAATCGAAGCCTTCGGCCTTAGTACCGAGTCGGCGGGCGAGTCCGATGTTGATTGCCTTAGCGGTTTCTATCGATTCCGGTCCTTCCATCTTGATCGGTTTGGCGTGAAGCCACAGACCAACTGTGCCACCGCCAGACGTGTATTCGAAGGTCGGCTTCGGTACGTCGCCAGAGTTTAGCCGATCGTGGTGGCGAGCTTGTGCATCCGCAGGCAGCTCGCCGGCCACAGGGTCGCAGTCGGTATAGGCATATACGACGACTGCGATGTCGGACTCTTTCGAGCGCTTATCGGCGCGGACGCGCGGCGGGTTTGGTTCAAGATGGAGATTGGCAGCACCATCGTTGCGGGCGATCCAGTCACGGGCCGCAGCGAGCTCTTCAGGCATCAGGAAGCATTTAACGCTGAGGGGGCCGTCGGGGACGATGGCCACCAGCTTGACCAGACCCCTCGGTCGGATAGCAAGGATTGCATTGGCTGCTTTCTCAGGCGAAGCTTTCGCTGCGAGATGATCAGGAGGGCGGGTCATGATCCACCTCTCGAGTTCATCATCGCAATTTTGCAGGTCCGGACCTCGGTCAAGATCCAGCGAACGGTATTGGGTCCTACTTTTATTGGCCGCGGATAGCGCCCGCTGCTGACACCCCGATACAACGTTGCAGGTGAAATTCTTCCAAGTTCGCGACACGTTTCGTCGCGGTCAATTAGCTCGATTGGATCTTCGGTATTCATGGCAAGCACCGGCCCAGAGGCGTTTGATGTGCTTGCGGCGCATATAGCGCCTGGATCCCAGCGGTCCGATTTCCGCTGCTGGGGTCCGACACGACACCCCCAGCGCATGTGCGCCTAAGATCGGATAAGCGCCCCGTGTTCCGTCTTAAATCTGACGGGCGGAGAGTTCCATGAGCAACCTTCGCGGATCCAGCCCCATGGCGCGATGCGTACGACCGCAGCCGAACGCATTCCTAATCACTAGGTTTCGGCCCCACTCACGTCAAGTGCGAAAGATTACGTTAACCATATTGCTAAGTTGCTATTTGCGTTCGAAATTTTCCAGACTGCCAACTGGGCTGCTGAGGATTTCACGGAGTCGATTGCTCCAAAGCGGAAGGGCGGCGCGCTTTTCATCTAAATACTGATATTGGTCGTAGGTACCTACTATCCCTTTTTTTGTGTGAGCCAGCAGAGCTTCCCGTACTTCGTGAGCTATTGCGTTCCCCATGGCGCTCAGCTCAGTCCGGAAGGTGCGGCGAATGTCATGGTTGGTCCACCGCGGAATTGACCCCGATCCACTACCACAGCGCTGCCTGGCCAAGGCCCTCAGGCTTCGCTCCATGCGCGCTGCTAGCCTTGCCTTGGCTTTAGAGAAGCCGGATATGGGAGACTTGCCAGCCGTTGTGGACAGCACAAAAGTCGCCTTTTTCGGTTTTGGGATCGATTTGATGATCTCCAAAATGTCCGGCGTGAGCGGCACAACATGGGGAAATTTGCTCTTCATGCGTGTATTTGGAATTTCCCACACCATATGATTGTCAAAATCGAATTCAGCCCATTTCGCGCGCGCCACCTCGTTCAATCGAAGGCCAGTGAGCAAAAGTAGCTGATACAAGGTTCCAAAGGGGTAGGGCAATCGTTGCACGTTCCGCGCGAATAGCCGTAATTCGTCGTGAGAGAGCACCCGGCGGCGACTTGACTTGCCGCTAAACATTTCAGTATCGACGCTGTCGCAGGGGTTCAAAAGCGGGCGATATTCTCGCTTTCGGCTCGCCCAATTGAACATGGCACGCAGCGTGGCGAACAGATTGCGTGCCATGGCCGGGTGCTTTTCGGCTTTGGGCTCCAGTAGCTCTTCAATATCGTCAGCCGTTATCGATTTGGCAGGGCGCTTTGCCCAGGCATCCGCGAAGACTCGCAATTGTTGTCGCACCTCTTGGGCGCGTCTCATCTTTGGATTTGTGGGATCGGAGCCCACTACTCGCTTCTTGAGATAGTGGTCGACCATGGCTTGAAAGGCCGTACCCTCCTGCTGTTCAGCCCGCTTACGGTCCGCAGCATCTCGCTCTTCTGCCTTGGGATCGACACCCATTTGAAACTTCACGTTCCAAGAGGCGGCCAACTTTCGAGCGTCCTTCAGAGTCAATCGCCCCGGCTTAAACATGCCATTCTTGACCCGGCCGTAGTCACCGAGCCGCCGGCGCGACGCATTGCCACCGCGCTGAGGCCGCACCAGAAGCGCGAAGGTAATCAAGCCAGACGGCATAACGCGGATGCGTAGATTTCGAACGTCGGTGTCCCGGAATTCTTGGCGCTTTTCAGCGGGGCGAAGGGCACGAAGCTCGCGGTCCGTTCCGATAGTTTGAACAGAAGTTTTCTGCATGGGGCATCACCAGGGCAACAAAAAGGACGCGCTAGGGCGCTTAGTGCTGATAGCCAATGCGACATGGAGAAACAAGATTAATGAACGATTTCAATGCTTTTGAGAGTGGGTGAGAGCGCTTGAGGTGCCATGATAATAGGATATAGCTGTCTGTGGAACAGGAGGTCGGTGGTTCGAGCCCACCCAACTGTACCAGCAAAATCAGAACCTTAGTTCTTTCCTATGAGTTGCGTCGGCTGGTTGGGGTAACTGGTGGGTCGCCATTCGCGTTTGGCGATGGTTCCTCCTGCATCGATCAATTTGTCTGGTCGAGGCCTCTTCGGAAGAGGGAGGCTGGCGGCGGAAAGATGGTCCTTCGCACCATCATGCCGGCGCCGCCAATGACCACCATTGCCAGCGACAAGACTTGCCGTCGTCCATTCCATCCTGGGCTCGATGGGGACGTATTGCCGTGGCCAGGCGGACGAGCCGGTTGCGGACCGGCCAAGATCCCGAAAAGCCGGCCAAAACCTCGTCTTGAAAGGCCATTTTTGCCTTAAAATCGTGGGGTCTGTGGACAGAAGTCGCTGTCATCTGACTGTCATGTAACCTCCATAAAAGTTCTATGCGCGGCTCTTAGAGAGACCGCCTGAGGCGCATTTCCCTAGACCGCTGCCTCGTCCCCTAGATGGAGAAAACCCGTGAATTTCATCAAAACAATCGTCGCTGCCGGCCTGGTCGCCGCGTCGACGTCGGCCTTCGCTGCCGATATCACCGGCGCGGGCGCCACGTTCCCCTTTCCGATCTATTCGAAGTGGGCCGACGCCTACAAGAAGGAGACCGGCAACGGCCTGAACTACCAGTCGATCGGCTCCGGCGCCGGCATCAAGCAGATCCAGGCCAAGACCGTGACCTTCGGCGCCACCGACGCGCCGCTCAAGCATGAGCAGCTCGAGAAGGACGGCCTGGTGCAGTGGCCGATGGTGATGGGCGCGATTGTGCCGGTCGTGAACCTCGAAGGCATCAAACCGGGCGAGCTGGTGCTGTCGGGCGAAGTGCTCGGCGACATCTATCTCGGCAAGATCAAGAAGTGGGACGATGCCGCGATCGCAAAACTCAATCCGAAGCTGAAGCTGCCTGCCGACGCCATCACCGTGGTCCGCCGCTCGGACGGTTCGGGCACCACCTTCAACTTCACCGACTATCTCTCGAAGTCGAACGCCGAATGGAAAGCCAAGGCTGGCACCGGCACCGCGGTCGAATGGCCGACCGGCGTCGGCGCCAAGGGCAACGAAGGCGTTGCCGGCAATGTTGGCCAGACCAAGAACGCGATCGGCTACGTCGAATATGCCTACGCCAAGCAGAACAAGTTGACCTACGCGGCGATGATCAACAAGGCCGGCAAGACCGTCCAGCCGACCGTTGCAGCGTTCCAGGCGGCCGCTTCCAACGCCGACTGGGCCAAGGCGCCCGGCTATTACGTGATCCTAACCGATCAGCCTGGTGAAGCTTCTTGGCCGATCACGGCGGCGACCTTCATCCTGATGCACAAGGATGCCACCGACAAGGCGGCCTCCCA
>CADEDX010000364.1 GCA_902826195.1 uncultured Bradyrhizobium sp.
GCGGTATGGGGCCGGGTGCGCCTTTGAGGCGGCCCCCGCGTGAAGCAGAAATAATGAATGGGAACAGCGCGATGCGCGATACCGATGCCCGCTTCTGGATGCTGCCGAACACCTCGCTGAGACGGGCCCTGCGGCTTGCCGCCGTCGCCCTCGGCGTGGGTCTCGTGATGGCCGCCGGTCCGGTGCGCGCGGCTGACGACGAGGATGAGGACGACAAGACCTTCGAGGAAAAGATCATCGAGGGCATCATGCGCGGCATCGGCGGCACCAACATGGAAAACCGCGGCATCGAGTACCGCGAGCGCTCGCCCTTGGTCGTCCCCCCCAAGCTCGACCTGCCCCCGCCGGCCGCGACCGCGGCCGAGGTGAAGGCGCCGAACTGGCCAAAGGATCCCGACGAGCAGCGCCGCAAGGCGGCGATCGCGGCGCGCAAGAAGGATAACAAGGACCCGCGCGAAGCGGGCCGTGTCCTGACACCGGCTGAACTCGCCGTGGGCAAGACCGCCGCCCCCACACGCAAGGACAGCGACCCGCTGCAGCCGGGCGTCACGAGCAACCCCGTCCTGAGCCCGTCGCAACTCGGCTATACCGGTGGTCTTAGCGGCATGTTCGGCGGCAGCAAGACCGAGACGGCCCCGTTCAAGGAGGAGCCGACGCGGGATTCGCTGACCCAGCCTCCGCCCGGCTACCAGACACCGTCGCCGAATTATGCGTACGGTACCGGGCCGAAGGAATCGCTCAACAAGGAATACAACCCCGCCAAGGGCAAGTATGGCGAATAATTAAGCATGGCGATTTGTTAAGCCGATCTCTCGCCTTCGTGACGATTATTGATACCGGCTGCGGTGTACGATGCCGCAGCTTCATCCCGAACCGTTTTGTCGGGTTACTTCTAACGTTCGCGCGAATTCCTGCCGCGGGGCTGATCACCGGTTTTGCGGCACGCGCGCCAGATAGGTCATGATGTCCTCACAGCGATTTGCCGCCTTTCTCGTTGCAGCCTTCGTATCGACGTTTGCATTTTCCGCCGCCAGCGCCCTCGCCCAGACCACGGTCACCTCGGAACGTCCCGCCAGCTTCACGCTGGACAACGGCCTGCAAGTCGTCGTGATCCCGGATCGCCGCACGCCGGTCGTCACCCAGATGATCTGGTACAAGGTCGGCTCCGCCGACGAGACGCCGGGAAAATCCGGACTGGCGCACTTCCTCGAACATCTGATGTTCAAGGGGACCGCCAAACATCCCGCCGGCGAATTCTCCCAGACCGTGCTGCGGATCGGCGGCAATGAAAACGCCTTCACCTCGCTCGACTACACCGGCTACTTCCAGCGCGTGCCGCGCGAGCACCTGGCGAAGATGATGGAGTTCGAGGCTGACCGCATGACCGGCCTCATCCTTATGGATGAGAACGTGCTGCCCGAGCGCGACGTCGTCCTCGAAGAATTTAACATGCGCGTCGCCAACAATCCGGATGCGCGGCTGACCGAACAGATCATGGCGGCGCTGTATCTCAACCACCCCTATGGGCGGCCGGTCATCGGCTGGCGCCAGGAGATCGAGAAGCTCGACCGCGAGGATGCGCTGGCGTTCTACAAGCGCTTCTACGCACCGAACAACGCGATCCTGGTGATCGCGGGCGACGTCGACGCCAAGGAAGTCCGCCCGATGGTGGAAAAGGCCTATGGCGGTATCCCGGCACAACCGGCGATATCGGCGCACCGTGTCCGGCCGCAGGAGCCGGTGCCGGCCGCGCCGCGCACGGTGACGCTGTCAGATCCGCGCGTCGAACAAACCGGCCTGCGGCGCTATTATCTCGTCCCCTCTTCCGCGACCGGCGCAGCCGGCGAAGGCCCCGCGCTCGACGTGCTCGCGCAACTGATGGGCGGCGGCTCCAACTCCTATCTCTACCGCGCGCTGGTGATCGACCGTCAGCTCGCGGTCAGCGCCGGCGCCGGCTATCAGGGCACCTCGCTCGATCCCTCACAGTTCTCGATCTCGGTGTCGCCCAAGCCCGGCGTGGAGTTTTCGCAAGTCGAGCAGGCGATCGACGGCGTGATCGCGGACGTGATCCAGAATCCCGCCCGCGCCGAGGATCTGGAAAGGGTCAAGACCCAGTTGATTGCGGAAGCGATCTACGCCCAGGACAGTCAGGCCACGCTGGCGCGCTGGTATGGCGGCGCGCTGACGACGGGGCTTTCCATCGACGACATCAGGAGCTGGCCGGAGCGGATTCGTGCGGTCACCGCCGAACAGGTCCGTAACGCCGCACAGAAATGGCTCGACAAGAACCGCTCGGTGACCGGCTATCTCATCAAGGACGCTGCGCCGAAGCGCGAGGAGAAGCGATCGTGATCCGTTTTTCGTTTGGCGCGCAGCGCCTCGCTTCCGGCCTGATCGCCGGCGCCGTGCTGCTATCGCTGGCGGCAACGCCGTCGCAGGCCGCGGCCAAGATCCAGCGACTGGTCTCGCCCGGCGGCATCGAGGCGTGGTTCGTGCAGGACGCCACCGTGCCGCTGATCGCGATGGAATATGCCTTCGCCGGCGGCGCCGCTCAGGACCCGGCCGGCAAGCCCGGCGTCGGCAACCTGGTCGCCGGCCTGCTCGACGAGGGCTCGGGCGATCTCGATTCCAAGACCTTTCACGAGCGCCTCGAACGCCGCGCCATCGAGTTGAGCTTCTCCTCGACCCGCGATACCTTCCGCGGCTCGCTCCGGATGCTCAAGGACAACAAGGACGAAGCCTTCGACCTGCTGCAGCTGGCGCTGACGTCACCGCATTTCAATGCCGCTGACGTCGAGCGTATTCGCGCGCAGGTACTCTCCGGACTGCGCCGCGACACCACCAACCCGACCTCGATGGCCAGCCGAAAATTCCTGGAGCTGGCGTTCGGCGACCATCCCTATGGCCGGCAGGGCAACGGCACGCTCGACAGCGTGCCGAAGATCGACGTCGCCGACATGAAGGATTACGTCCGCCGTGTGATCGCCAAGGATACCTTGCGCATCGCCGTGGTCGGCGATGTCGACCCCGATGCGCTCGGCAAGCTGCTGGACAAGACTTTTGGCGGACTGCCGGCCAAGGCCAGCCTGACCGCGATCGCGGATGTCGAGGCCACCAAGCCGCCGCAGCGCGCCTTCGTGCCGCTCGACGTGCCGCAGACGGTGGTGACGTTCGGCGGTCCCGGCGTTCGCCGCAACGACCCGAATTTCATGGCCGCCTACGTCGTCAACCACATCCTCGGCGGCGGCGGATTGTCGTCGCGGCTCTACAAGGAAGTGCGCGAGAAGCGCGGCCTGGCCTATTCGGTCTATGAATCCCTGCTCTGGATGGACCGCTCCGCGCTGTTCATCGGCAACACCGGCACCCGCGCCGACCGCGCCGGAGAGACCGTCGATGCGATCGAGAAGGAAATCCGCCGAATCGCCGAGGAAGGCCCGACCCAGAAGGAACTGGACGAGGCCAAGTCCTACCTCAAGGGATCGCAGATGCTGGCGCTCGACACCTCCTCGAAGCTCGCGGGGGCGCTGTTGCAGTACCAGCTCGACAAGCTGCCGATCGACTACATCGAAAAGCGCAACGCGATCGTCGACGCGGTGACGCTGGACGACGCGAAGAAGGCCGCCCAGCGGCTGTGGGGCCAGGGCCTGCTCACCGTCATCGTCGGCCGCGCCCCGCAAGCCGCCGTCCAGCCCGCTGCTGCGGCGCCGAAGGCGAACTGAGGCGTAGCCATTGCCCGTCATGGCCGGGCTTGTCCCGGCCATCCACGTTTTCTATACGCTGAAACGACGTGATGCCTGGGACGCTTGGCGCGAAGACGCGCTTCGCGCTGTTGCCCAGACTGACGAACTTGGTGCCGCCATGCTGCGGGTTTCCCGCGACCTCACGATCGACGAGAACGATATCGAGATCGGCTTCGTCCGCGCCTCCGGGCCGGGCGGGCAGAACGTCAACAAGCTTTCGACCGCGGCCCAGCTTCGCTTCGATACGCGCAAGATCACGTTGCCGGAGGACGCGGCCCTGCGGCTGAACCGGATCGCCGGCCAGCGCATGACCAAGGAAGGCGTGATCGTGATCCACGCGCAACGTTTCCGTACCCAGGAGCGCAACCGCGCCGACGCCATCGACCGCCTGCTCGAAATACTGCGCGAAGCCATGGTGCGACCGATCCCGCGGCGCGCGACCAAGCCGACCTTCGGCTCCAAGCAGCGGCGGCTGGAAGGCAAGAAGCGCCGCAGCGACGTCAAGGCGAAGCGCAACACCGCGCGCTTCGACGATTGATGCCATCTCAGTCGCGAACCAGATATTCCCGGATCATCAACCGGGCACGGTGAATGCGCGCCTTGACGCTTTCGCGCGTCAAGGCGAGCACGCCCGCGATCTCATCAATCGACAACTCCTCGATATCGCGCAGCAGGACCACCTCGCGGTAGTGATCGGGCAGCGACTGGATGGCGCGGGACAGGTCGATGCGAATGTCTTCGGGCGCCAGATGCATGAGGCGCATTTCCGCGTCTTCGGCCGAAGCGTCCGCCGTTCCCGCCGCCCGGCGCAGCAGACGAAGGCAGGCGCGGCGCGCCACCGCGAACAGCCACGCCGAGAACGACGTGACCGCGCGCAGCGTGCCGACACGGCGGTACAGCAGCAGCAGCGTTTCCTGAACCGCATCGTCAATATCGGCCACGCGGCAATTGCGCGCGGCATAGCGGCGGATGTCCGGCTGGGCGAGTGTGATCAGCGACATCAACGCATCGATGTCGCCGCCGCGCGCAGCCTCGATCAGCGACGGGTCGCACCGCCCTGCCCGGGCTTTTGCCGTCATGGCGAGGGAAGCTTCCGGCCGACCATGGCGCACATTGGGCAAAAGCCGAAAAAGCCGCTCAGAAGCGCGGTCGCGCCGGTGCCCGCGATCAGATAGCCGGCCACAGCCCCCGGCATGCTCAGCAGCCCGGGCAGGCCGACCAGCCCATACCCAATCATCGCAGCACCCGCGATCGTCCGCACCGCCCGCTCCCAGCCCAGCAAATTCTTGCGATACAACATAACAGCTCCTTATCGTTCAGCGAGAGAACACCAGCGTTCCCCCCGATAGAGCCGTCCCGCCGCACTTTCGGTTCGCGGACACGTGACAAAAACGCAAAAAAAACCCGGCCGCCGATCGCGACCGGAGTTCTGTGTGGAGAGACACCCGTTGGAGGAAAACGGGCTTCCTCCAGACGGTGTCTATCGGCCGGATGCCGGCGGGGTCGTGGCCGTACCCTTCGCGCCGCTGCCGGCGCCGACGGTGGTTTTCGCGCCTGGCTTGGCGCCCGCGGCCTTGTGGGTGCCGCCAGCCGGCGCATCGGCGTCCATGCTGACGGGCGCATCGCCCTGCATCTGGGTCTTGCCCATCGCGCCGCCGCGGGCCGGCGCGTCGGATTTGGCGCCTTGCGCCAGCACCGGACCGGCAAGCAGCGCCGAGATTGCAACCGCGATCGCCGAGGTTTTCACTAGCTTCATCCAAATCTCCCAATTGCTGGCGACGAGCGCTCGCTTACTCGAACGCCGTTCGGGCCGAGCAGGCTCATCGCCGGATCACTCATTTCACGAACGGCGCGCGCGCATGCAAGCCGCGCCATGTGGTGATCGTGCAGGGATTTCGGGGTCATTTTGCGAATCCTCGGCCATCGACCCCACCGCATATGCGGCGAGGGGAACTTTCGCGTCTGCGAACTGAAGTTGGAAGATTCGATCGGAAGCCCGCCGCTTTTGTCGTGCGGTGAAACAGCCCGCTACTACCACAGCAGATTTTTCGCGACCTACAGTCTGCGTACGCCGATGGTGGAGCACATGACGAAACTGCGCGCGCTAGGGGCAATCGGGCTGGGATTTTGCATCGCACAGCCTGTCGTGACGATGGCCGTTGCACAGATACCGTTGCCGTCAGCCAAGCCGGCGGACGGGTCGACACTGTTCAAGCAGCAATGCGCGACGTGCCATACCACCAACCTGTCCGAACCGGTACGCCAGGGACCATCGCTGTTTAAGATCGTGGGCAGGCCGGCAGGCAAGGCCGACGGCTTCCGCTATTCAGCCGGCTTCACCGAGGCCAGCTTCGTCTGGGACGACGCCAGACTCGATGCCTATCTCACCAATCCGCAAGCGGTAATCCCGGGCTCCAACATGGCCTACCGCCAGGCCAAGGCGGAAACCCGCGCCGCCATCATCGCTTACCTGAAGGAACTGAACTGAATGGCAAAGCCTGTTCACTCGATGATCCGCGTGTTCGACGAGGCGAAGTCGCTCGACTTCTACGCACGCGCGTTCGGGCTCGAGGTCGCCGATCATCTCAAGTTTGCGGATTTCGCACTGATCTACCTGCGTCATCCCTCCTCGCCGTTCGAGGTCGAGCTGACCGTCAATTACGATCGCAAGGAGCCCTATGCGCTCGGTGACGGCTACGGCCACCTCGCCGTCGTCGTCGACGATCTCGATGCAGAACATGCGCGATTCGAGCGCGAGCGCCTGTCGCCCGGGCCGCTGCGCGACTTCAAGCATGATGGCAAAACGCTGGCGCGCTTCTTCTTCGTCAGCGACCCCGACGGCTACAAAATCGAGGTTATCCAGCGCGGTGGGCGGTTCGGTTAATCGCAATCAACAAGCCATTAAGGGAGGACATCCATGAGAGAAGTCGATCGTCGGAGCAAATACGACCGCCGCGTTTTTCTGAAGGGCGCGGCCACGGCCGTGCCCGCCACAGCGATTGCAGCCAGCGCGGGATTGAGCATCAGCGACGCCTGGGCGAACGACGCCACCGCGCTGACGCCGGCGACACTCAAGACGCTGGTCAAGGTTGCCCGCGATATCTATCCGCACGACTTCCTGGGCGACAGCTACTATATCACCGCGATCAAGCCGTGGGACGGCAAGGCGGCGAAAGATCCGGCCACCAAGGCGCTGATCTCGGACGGTGTCGCCCGGCGCGATCAGGAAGCCAACGAGCGCC